>JBDTCS010000169.1:0-12029 GCA_039923455.1 Kapaibacterium sp. (SeqCode)
TTTATAAGCGCTGCAAATCGGTCGGATTGGATATCACAAAAGAGGCGATGCCGGTCGTGCCAGCCGCACATTATAGCTGCGGGGGAGTCGTGACGGATCTAGTCGGTCGCACGAACATTCGCGATCTGTATGCATGTGGCGAAGTGTCTATGACCGGTGTGCATGGTGCGAATCGTCTCGCAAGCAATTCGCTGCTCGAAGCATTAGTCTTTTCGCATCGCGCCGCGGCAGATCTGTTGGGGCAAATGCAGAAAGACAAACTTGCGAAGAAAGGAAGGCTGGCCACGAAGCGTGTAGCGATATGTCCTTGGGATAAATCGGGGGCTGAGAATTCGGAAGAGTGGATCGTGATCGAACATGACAAGCGTGAGGTGCAGCAGTTGTTGTGGGATTATGTTGGGATTGTCCGATCTAACTCGCGACTCAAACGTGCAGAGCGGCGCATAAAACTCATTCGCTCCGAGATCGAGGATTACTATCGCCGCACAACGGTCACTGTTCCGTTGCTGGAGCTGAGAAATATTGCGGAGGTCGCACTCTTAGTTGTTCGTTCGGCGCTCAAGCGCAAAGAGAGCAGGGGATTACAATTTACCACCGACTATCCGTTGCGCGACGATCGTAAAGAGCTACATGACACGATCATCCGCTGCTAACCAGTTTACATTTACTCAAAGTCTTTGATAGCATCATTAGATATGGCAAAAAGTAAGAAGAGTCAACACGCGAAGGGCGCGAGTGCGAATACCTCTGGTGCAAAGCCTTTGCCCAGCAATCGCAAACAATCCGTTTTAAAACGTAAACCGATCATGTCGAAGCTATCGCAGCCTTTGGGCAAAGCGGGCAAAACAAAATCACTTGCAAAAATTATCGTGCCAATTGTAGAGGTGAAAGGTGCTCCACGCAAGGTGCTCGGCACAGCGGATAATTTTCTCGGACTTGAGCCAAAGGCGAGTGCATACGAAACGAGTGGCGTTGTGGTTATCTCCGCGCCGTATGAAAAAACCGTAAGCTATGGTGGCGGAACGGCCAAAGCTCCGGAGGCGATTATCGATGCATCGCAGTACGTGGAGTTTTTCGATGACGAGTTTTTTCGCGAAGTGTGTTTCGAGACCGGAATCGCAACGCTACCACCACTTGACTTTGGCAACAAGACCGGACAAGAGATGCTGAGTCAGTTAGAGTCTGCAGTCAAAAAAGAAATCAAGGCCGGAAAATTTGTCGTGACGCTCGGCGGCGAGCATACGATCTCAACTGCACCGATTGCTGCGCACTTTGCAAAATATCCGAAGATGGCAGTTCTGCATTTCGATGCACACTCCGATCTTCGCGATGAATATTCCGGAACGCCCTACAGTCATGCGTGCTTCATGCACCGTGTTGCCGATGCAGGTTTTCCGATGCAGCGACTCGTGCAAGTGGGCATTCGTGCGCAATCAATCGATGAGTGGCGGTTTGCAAAACAAAACAAAGTGAGGACGTTCTACGCGACCGCCATCCGTCGCAAAGAGCACGGAAGAAAGTGGCAGAAAGCGGTCGTCGAAGCACTCGGCGATGCAGAAGAAATTTATGTGACCTTCGATGTGGATTATTTTGATCCCTCGATCATGCCAACCACCGGCACTCCGGAGCCGGATGGATTTATGTGGGATGAAACAATGGAGATCTTTCGCAGGCTTCGGAAATCGGGCAAGCGGATCGTTGGCTTCGACGTCGTCGAACTGAGTCCGAATAAACAGCAACAGCACGCCACCTACTTGGCTGCAAAGCTCGTATATCGCTTGCTGAATTTTGCGCTAGTGCGGCTGAAGTAATGGTCTGTTGATATTGCAAGTGTGGGATTTAGATGTCCCACACATTGTCCCAAAGTTTCGGAGAGTCTTGACTAAGCAATAATTCGTCCCCCCTCAACTTGCTGCGAAAATTTGTGGTTGCACATGCGTCGGCGTGTTGTGCGCGGCAATAAAAGTCCCGAATAAGAATATGACTGGTCACCAAACTTAGGAATATTATTTGATGTCTCCGATACGATTTCCGATTTCAAA
Source organism: Kapaibacterium sp. (SeqCode) (assembly GCA_039923455.1). Lineage (GTDB taxonomy): Bacteria > Bacteroidota > Ignavibacteria > Palsa-1295 > Palsa-1295 > JBDTCS01. The sequence continues at coordinate 2,043 of JBDTCS010000169.1, forward strand.
CTCGCTCCCCTCAAAGATTCTTGTAGTCGTCGCACATCCCGATGATGAGGTGCTTGGCTGTGGCGCAACGATCGCCCGTTTTGCCGAAGAAGGATGTGCAGTGCGCGTGTTGCTTGCGCTGCAATGTTCGGAGTCAAACGGGAGGCGCACATGGCTTGAAATGCTTGAGTCATTTCGGCAGTCGTGTGAACTGCTTGGGGCTGATGCAGTTGTGGCCGATCCGTTGGTACCCGAGCGCAATGCGGAATCAGAGCTTCACTTATTACACGATGCAATTTTGCCACATATCGAGTGGTGTGATACGGTGCTCTCTCATTGGGTTGGTGATACGCACCAAGCCCACCGATCGGTGGCCAGAGCAGTAGAACTTGGCACACGACCGTTTCGGCGAAGACGGCAGGTCCTTGCATTCGAGGTCGGATCCTCGACGGACCAATCCTTCGGCCCCCATTTTGCGGCTAACGCATTCGTGATCTCCGAAGAACGCCATGTAGAGCTGAAGAACGAAGCACTTAAGCTATACTGCACCGAGTATGTGCCGGGACGGACGCCACGGGATGTGCAGCGTCGCATGGAATTTCGAGGTTCAGAAATCGGAGTAGAGTTTGCTGAGGCATTCGTCATCGGCAGAATGTTTTTCTGAGATGTCGAGCCATTCAACGAGAACATCCGAATCTATAAGGCGCGTGCGTGACATAGCTCTCGCTTGCGTTTTGCTCATCGTGCTTTCGCCGATGGTTCTACTTGTGATTGTTGGGATCTATCTCAGTGATCGCGGCTCTGTATGGTTCGTGCAATCACGAATAGGAAAGGATGGCCAACTTTTCCGCATGTACAAGTTGCGAACGATGTACCGAATGGGTGATGCGCTCCTGCGCAAACATCTGGAGAATAATCTACAAGCTCGCACCGAGTGGGCTACGTACTTGCGACTCGATCATGATCCGCGTGTTTTGGGATTTGTAGGTCGGTTTGCGCGGAGATCGAGTTTGGACGAAGTGCCGCAGCTTTGGAATGTGCTGAGAGGAGAGATGAGTATGGTAGGTCCGCGGCCTTTTCCGCCCGAGCATGCTGCGCTATTCGACTCGCCTGCTTGGGAAGCGCGCGCACAGGTTCTTCCAGGGCTCACTGGTCTTTGGCAAGTCAGCGGAAGAAGCAATCTGGATATTCCCTCGATGCTTGCTTTGGATGTGCAGTATGTTGAGCGACGCTCGCACCGACTTGATACGTGGATACTGCTGAAGACGATTCCTGCGGTGTTCTCATCCAAAGGAGCCTATTAGTCATAGGGAAAATATGCTACAGATCAACGATAGCCGGCAAGCTCTTGAAGCATGTGCCAATTCTTAAGTCGATCTTCTTGTGCTTTGTGCATCTCCGGAGTCGGCGTGCCTTCGCTATCGAATTGTTTTGCGAAGCGCCCTTCGGTGCGTGCGAAGTGAATAAAATCTACTTGTGTGCCATCGCCTTTGACATACCAATCATCATGTGCGGCCGGATTACCCTGCAAACTTAGGCGCGAAGCGAGCGTATCGCCTTTGCGAGGATCGTGCACGAGTAATGGAAAGGCCCGTGAATCGACCGCATGCTTCGCCTGCGTCATCGATTGATCATCCGCGATTCCATGCTCAGGTTGACAAGGCGTGTACACATTGATTATCGCCGGTCCGGGATATTCGTTGGCAGCAATAATCGCGCGATAAAAGTGATTGATGTGCGCAGCGGTTGTTTGCGCGACGAAGATATCCGGATGCATCATCATGATCGGTGCGATCTCTTTCCGACGCTCCGATTTTCCATGATGTACTTTTCCGTTGCTCGACATTTTTGCATCCTGACTTACGAAAGTCGCAGTGGAGGCTTGTCCGCCTGTGTTGGAATAGACTTGCGTATCAAGTACGAGCACCTTAATATTCATTCCACTCATCATCATACGGGAGAGCGCTTGAAATCCGATATCGAGCATCGCACCATCACCACCGAGCACCCACACTTTTTTATCGGCCCAACCAAGTTGATCCCAACGTGCGCGAACACCCATCGCAACAGCCGGAGAGTTCTCGAATAGAGAATTCGTCCATGGCACTTCGTAAGGATTATATGGGTAAGTAGAACCATAAACGGAATTACATCCTGTTGAGGCGACGATACCGACGGATTGTTCGCCATATACAAAACCTGTCGCAGCCAGCATCATACGAATCGCAGTAGCTTCGCCGCAACCCATGCAGGAACCTGCACCACCTGTGTAGAGCAAGGCATCATGCGAGAGCATCATGTCGGCGAGTATCTTATCCTGAATATACTCACGCTTCGTCGCCGGTACTGCGTCGAAGAGTGCAAATTCCGTTCGTGCATTTTCGAGCAGCGTGTCGGTCTTGGGTATCATCTTGAGTGCATCGTGATCTCCGCAAGCGACCACGCACTCGCCGCATCCCTTGCAACGTGCCGGATCGATCGTGAGAAAGAAATATCCTCCTTCGATCCCCTTTTTCTTCGGCACGTCATAATACTTGGTAGTCTTTGCGAGATGTGTGCGATCAAGCGAATGCACGCCGCCATTGACAATCATGTTTGCCAAATGCGCCAGATCGGATTCGGGAATCACCTTTGCTAGTATCGCCGTGTCCGGACATTCGGTGACACACTCCATGCATCCGACGCACTTTGCGGCATCGAGTTCAGGAAGTTCGGGTGCAACGTATGAGAAATCACGCATGCGTGCCGTCCCGCCGGGTATCCAACTGAGCGCAACGCTCACGTCAGCTTCGAGTTCTTTTTCTGCGGTACCACAATTGTAGCCGGTTACGATACGCTCGCGAAAATCGGATGCGTATAGATCGAGCGAATCGATAAGATCAAGGGTAGGATCGGTGATAGGGGCGGTGATGGTTTCCATGGCGTGTCTAAATAAATTGCGTGTTAGGCGTTCTGCATCGCTGAAGTTTGAGCTCCGAGCATAATCATTTCGGTCGGGATCTCCATCAAGTCATCGAACCCTCGACGAACGGCTGTAAGATTATCTTGGATGACTCGCTCACCCCGCTTCGAAAAATATTTTCTGATCGAGCGCTCCACTCCAGTCAAGAGATCATCGTGACTCAGCCCATGCACAGTTGCAAATGGCGCGACCTTCAGGAAGATACCAAGCAACACTACGCCTTGCATTCTCTGCTGTAGATCGACAACATCGGTGCTTTCGCGAGATATGCGAACGGTGTCGAGATAGAACACTCGCACATGTTTGGTGCGAATGACTTCCCGCGCTCTCGGCGGAATTGCACTCCAAACATCATGCGCCTCAATAAGCGGCGTTTGAATAAAGACCATTCCACCATCTGCTATTCCCATCAATGGATCGCCAACATTGAATGCGTTGACGTCATTGAGCGGAATGAACTCCACGTGTTCGAGTTCGCAGTGCGGCAAGATGCGTTCATCAGCACATGTCAAATAGTATGTCGTTGGCAAACCTTTCTTCTCGGAGCCATACTTGGGATACGCCTGCACGTGCAAACCAAAAATATCTGCCGCGAGACTCGCGATCACCTTATTTGTCGTCACCGATCCATAACCACCGACAGAATGCCCACGCATGGAGAAGGCGCCTTTGGGTCGAACGTCAGGATCAATGGTGCGTTCAAGTGCAGTAGCGTGCTTGATGCCAAGCGAGAAATACCATCGGGGTGTTGCTGCTTCGACATTCGCACCTTGCAACGAAATATTTTTAATCTCCTCTTGAGAGCGCATGTGTTGGAACACAGCCAGAATATCGCCGGGTCGCGTGTCACGACTACCGAGGCCATAGCTTCCGGAGAAAATCAGCGGCACGGAATTCCCAGTGATCATTGAATGATCCGCGAATGCAGACTTCACTTCGAGTGTAAGTGGATTCGCTTGCGCGAGTGGATTATCCATGCGTTCGATCACTGAGATCGCCTTTGCATGTCCGAGTGCAGCTACAATTTCTTCGCCCGGGAAAGGCCGAAACATTGTAACATTAAGCACACCAACTTTCCAACCACGATTCTCACGTGCCCAAAGTGCGGCAGCTTGCGCAGTCTCGACGACGGATCCCAATGCGATCACAACATAATCCGCATCGTCCGTCATGAACGTCTCGACGGGTGCGTAGCTACGTCCCGTCATTTCTTGGAATGTAGTGAACGCATCGAGCAAGGCAGGCTTCACACGATCGGTGAAATACCGTTGTGCAATTTTGCCCTTCATGTAACTATCCTGATTTTGCACAACGCCGATCGCATAAGGCTCTGCAGGATTAAAATAGTTTTTTAATTTCATGTGTGGATCACCGACAAACTCCTTCATCATCTCGAGTTCAGGCAAGAGCACGTTCTCGATGGTGTGGGTTGTAAGGAATCCATCCTGCACAGACATGAACGGCGTATGACTCGTTTCGGCAGCGCGCCTCGCGATGAGGCCCAGGTCAGCGGCTTCCTGGGCATTCTTAGCAAACAGCATTCCCCAGCCACAATCGGTGACGGCCATCACGTCGTCATGGCCGGCGTGCACATTAAGGGAATGAGAAGTGAGTGCTCTGGCACCAATATGGAAGACAACCGGTAGTCGCTTGCCGCTGATAGTGTAGAGTACCTCCTTCATTAACACGAGACCTTGACCCGAAGTAAAATTCGAAACACGTCCACCGCAGAGCGCGAATCCCTCGCAAGCAGATGCGGAGCTATGTTCTGATTCCGATTCCAAAAAGAAGATCGGTTCATTCCAAAGATTTTTTCCACCTGCTGCTACAGAAAGTTCATAACCTGCACCCATGTTCGTCGACGGGGTGATCGGATACGCACATGCGCCTTGCGTGATATGTGTATCGACCCACACAACTGCCGATGATCCATCAGCGGTTGTTGGAATACCGGGATATTTTGGAGTGTTCGTTTGCATTGTAGCGTGTTCGAAAAAAATTGTGGGGCGAGCAGTCAGACGAGCATATTAACTTTGATCGCGAGTCGATCGCACTCTTCAATGCATGCCGGACCGGTACGCCGTTCACAGGCGACGCAAAGTTCTTGCACGATGTAGGGATTATTGCTATTGACTATCCACCAATTCAAACTGGAGGGTGGCATGTGTGCAGGAACGATAGCTCCACTCGGGCATGCTCTTAGACATTTCCCACAATTATCGCAAAGTTCTGTTGAGATGTAATAGCGCATAGCTGCAATCTCCGACTTGAGATATTAGAATCCGTGAAATGGGAGAGACTCCCATCTAAGATATTCTATCGCGAAGATTGTGCCACTCCGAGAAGCCGCAATTGAAGTGAGTAAATAGGGGGGAAACTGCTGCTCTGCTAAATTAACGGCCTTTTCTGAAAAAGCCAACGGGAAGAAATTCTTACGCAAGCGACAAGAAATCTACCTCCATAAAAAGCGATAGGACTTATCGGTCTGATCAGACCAATAAGTCCTATTTAGGAAACTTACGGAGGCGTACCGATTTAGGCTTTCGCTTACCTTCAGCTTAAGCTTCAGCTTCGACGAGCCCGGTGGGGCGTTCGGCTTTGACTTTGTCCCAATGATGACATGCTACAAAGTGACCGGGTTCGTGCTCGAGCAATTGGGGCTCAAACGTTATGCACTCGTTGGTTGCCCAGCTGCATCTTGGAGCGAAATTACAGCCGACCGGATAATTCGTTGGTGCCGGAACGGTGCCTTCGATCGTCATCAAGCGATCGGTTTCGATGTTCAGTTTCGGTATCGAGCCAAGCAAGCCGACGGTGTAAGGATGCATCGGATTGTAAAAAATCTCATCCGACTTCGAGTACTCGACGATGTGCGACGCGTACATCACGGCAACTTTGTCGGCCGTTTCCGCGATAACTCCGAGATCATGTGTGATCAGAATCACAGCCATACCGAGCGATTCTTGCAAACTCTTGATCAACTCGAGTATCTGCGCTTGCACAGTTACGTCAAGAGCGGTTGTAGGTTCATCGGCGATGAGTACAGATGGATTGCAGGAGAGCGCAATTGCGATCATCACACGCTGGCGCATACCACCCGAAAGTTGATGGGGATATTCTCCGTAACGTTGCTCCGGTGCGGGAATGCCGACCTTGTGCAACATATCGATCGCGCGCTTCTTGGCCTCTTCTTTCGAAACCTTTTGATGCAGCAAGATTGATTCTTCGATCTGATTACCAACCGTGAAGACCGGGTTCAGCGAAGTCATCGGCTCTTGAAAGATCATGCTGATCTTGTTGCCGCGTATCGAGCGCATCTCTTCTTCGGTGAGCTTCAAAAGATCTTTCCCTTCAAAGAGTATTTCCCCGCCGACCGTCTTGCCCGGAGGAGCAGGAATGAGGCGCATGATCGAAAGTGCGGTCACCGATTTGCCACAACCGGATTCACCCACCACACCAAGCGTCTCCTTTGGGTCGACGGTATAGCTAACATTGTCAACCGACTTGGCAACGCCATCGTCCGTGAAGAAATAGGTCTGTAAGTTCTTTACTTCTAAGAGAGCCATAGAAAAAGCGTTGAATTCTTTGCGTTTTGAGGGCGAAATTGCATAACTCCAACACAAACGAAGCCCTCAAGCGTTTCGTGTCCCGAAGCGGCTTTTCAAAGTCAATCGTTGCGACGATTCTCTTACAAAAAGCGGCTTCGAAGCATTGGAGTCGGAATCATGCATTCCGTTTGCTTGCCGAAGATTGCGTATCGACTTCTGGCTACCAGATTGTAGAAGATATTACGAATGAATCGTGGCACGATGATAAACCCATAAAGCAATTGCCAACCTCTTCCGAGATCTCCGAGCGTCTCGAGGCCTGCGTCCGACTTGGTGAAGACTTCGTCTCCACGCACGTAGATAAATGTGTCGAGGTTATCTTCTGGTAATCCGAATTCTCGCAAAACTGCTTTGCCTGTTTCCGATTGCAGCGAAGCAAATTTGAAGTACGCTTCGGGGTCTCGTTTGATAATGAACTGTACGAGTCCGTTGCAAAGATTACACACTCCGTCGAAGAGTAATATTTGACGATCGAATATTTTTCGGTTCATTCGCGAACTTCCTCACGGATTGGTTTTACATAGGGCGGAATATCTGCCGCAGAAGTCACAGCGGGATACTCCACTTGAAAATGACCTTCATATCCAAAGAGTTTTCCCCAAACTGGGTTTTTTACCACAACAGAAATGCGAAACGCTTCTGTGTGATCATCATACCACTCGCATACTTCTGCATGTCCAGAAAAAAGCATCGGGAATCGGAAGGCGAGCTTGCCCTCATAGAATCGTTGCTCACCGGAGCGCAATGTCAAGCCTCCATTTGCCGCGACTTCCATTTCGATATCGACCGCAAGGTGTTGATGATCGCCGAGGTAATCGACTATTCGCTTTCGCTTTTTGCTAAGGATCATCGTCGCATCGAATCTTCTCACGCGCTTCGGAAAAGAATAGGTGCGAATCCAGGTTACGGTTTCTCGCCCAAATCGATCCTTGTATGCGTAGTTCTCGATCGTGAATGGAATGGCTTTGCCTTGTTGCGGAAACATTATGTTGCGCCAAGCACCGACCATCAAGAAGGGGAGCGTGTAGAGTGCGCCGTGCCAAATCGTATTCATCGTGCCACGGCCAATCGCAGCAATCTTATCCTCACTCGAAAAACCAAATCGCTTTTGAATTTGCGGATGGAGTTTATAGAAATCGTCGCCTAATACTTGCTGATAGATCGAACTCATGGTCTTGGTCGTGTGATGCAGTTGCGCGCTTTTGGAAGATTGTGCATGTTTACTATTGCTACGAGCGAGAGTACGATAAGTGCGAAGTTGAATGTGACCGGGTTGAATGGATAGGTTGCAACCGTTGGGTTTGAGATTAGTGCGGAGAAGCCCAGAAACCCAAGTGCGAGCATGTTCACTATGTGCAACGCCTTTCGTTGCCAAAATAGCAACAGCAAGCCGAACAAAATTTCGCCGACTCCGATCAATCGAACCACGAGTGCTTCCTCACCCACAAATAAATGAGACGCTTGGAACAAAGCGATCTCACCGTTCTGCGGAAATAATATCTTGGACACGAGTCCGTGATAGATCCACACGAGAGAGAGTGCGAGCGTTGCGATCAGTACCGTTAGCTTCGCACGGTAAGCTTGCTTCGGATGTATTCCACGCTCGATCCAATTCTTCAACGCATCGAAACTGATCGCAGTCGCGGTGCGAATGAGCGGACGAAAAAACATGCGATCGATCCACTTACCAAAGAAGCCCCAACGCGTGGTGTAATCATAACCTGTGAAGAAACGAATCCCGTCCGGCTGCACAACGTATTTCCAATAGCCGGAGCCAACCTTGATTAGTGAGAGCAGAGAATCCGACCAGAATTTGAGCACGCTGATATTCTCGCCGGAACCCGTGCTCTTTGTTGCGACGCTCTCACCGACACCCTCGACCGCCAACCCGAATCCTATCTTCGTGGCGTAGGTAAATTTTTGTGTCGCTTCGGTCGAGGACTTGGTCAGGTATGTAATAGAAGTAAATCGCAGATCCCATTGTTCATGCAATGCCGGATCCTGCGTGTAACTCCACAGCGTATCCAGATCACACCGGATCTTCGTCTCGATGTATAGCGCCGGTGGTTTGAACATCGTAGTCTCTGCTTACCAAAAGAAATTGCGACGAATCGCGATGAACCGAGTTATTCCCTGAATTCCGAAGCGCATACAAAACCATTCGGTATGTTCATTCGTCCCCTGCGCTACAAGCCCTGTCAATGCAGTCGATTTCGGAGTTAGAGTAAAATCCGAAATATGGTTGAGGTTTAACCTTCTTTGAAATTTCTGAAGGATAAAAATAGTGAGGAATTAAACGGGAACCAGTTTATCTGAAACCCCTTTAATTAATGGGCTTGCAACGGATCTCGCTTGCCTTTAGCTAGACACATTCCCCAATGAAAAGACTTCTCTTGTTCTGCTCCCTGGCTCTGATCGTACTCTCTGCGAAAGCAGATTCGATTCAAGCACAACACTGGAAGAACATTGGAAACTTTCAGTGGCCGGGTGTCGTGACCGGGAGCGGAAATGAGATTGCGCCCCATATATCGGCAATCTTTTTTTTGGATGCGAAAACGGGATTCGTAGCGGTCAGCACGTACTACCCGAGTTACGCTCCGGGTTTTATCCCTGAAATCTTCCGCACAACTGATGGCGGCAAATCTTGGATCCAAGCTTCGATTCCCACGGATCCACCTTCCCAGTCTGTGCTGATTCAAGACATCTACATGCAGGACCAACGCGTCGGATACGCTGCCGTAAATCATCGTGGCCCGCTTTATGGCGGAATTTGGAAAACAACAGATGGTGGTAAGAGTTGGTCAGGCTTGCCAAATTCTCCTGCCTGTGCTTCGGTACGCCCTTTGACCGGAAATCGTTTGGCCACATCGGGAGGGGGCGCTGTATTGAAGAATAGTTCAGAGGCGCTAACTACGCCTGCTGTGGCTTCTATACCGACGGTTACCGTTGCCATTTCCACCCATGACGCCGGTACAACGTGGAATTCTGGGAGTACCGACATTCGCGAGAGTTGGGGTGTTTACTACAACGAATCCAACAACAACTTTTACATTTGTCCAGAGCACGCAGCTAAACCTCCTTTAGTCTCTGGCTCGATTTACACCTCATCGGATTTCGGTGACACATGGCAACGCGTCTATGGGTTACCTAATAATTTTGGCTCAACCGGTGATATCAAAGGATTCCAGAGCACATTCTACGTCCAGTCCGGAGTCGACGCAGTGCCAAGAACAAGTAACACCGGAGTGTGGCGAACAACTGATGCAGGGAAGACATTTATTCCGGTCGGTGGCCCTTCTGCATTTCTGGATACACGGATTTCAGTACCCCCGACGTGTTCGGGTGGAACTGTCATTGTTGGCGACTCGACGGATCTCTGGATGACAACGGATGGCGGCGACGGATCACTCGGGAGTAGCCCTCTCGATGTCGCAGTTC
>JBDTCS010000170.1:0-7965 GCA_039923455.1 Kapaibacterium sp. (SeqCode)
CGCGAGCATGGTACGATGTGTGTTTCGATAATCCTCGCCCTCGATACGAAGTGTCGCGAAACGATCGGTGAGCTCTCCAAGCTCGTGACGAAAATCCTCGACAGAAAACCTTCCTTCACCGAGTGCACCGGGCGGAGTGTTCGAACTCGTTAATACCAAAACGCCCGCATCCATCAGTTGCCGCAAAAGATTCGTCGAGATACGCGTGTTGGCAGGGTCGTCAAGTTCGAACTCATCGAGCACCAAGAGTTCATAGTGTCGGAGCGTCTCGAAAGTTTTTTTGAGCGTCTCCAATCCCACGAGAAACATCAACTCTTGAAATGTGAGATATGCCTTCGTGCCGGAGTGTGTATGATAGGCGGCTGCGAGTAGGTGCGTTTTGCCGATTCCAAATCCACCATCCAGATACAAGCCCTGCTTCATCACAGAAGCTTCATCGCTTGACTTACCAAACCGAAATAGTTTTGCGAATCCGGACGTAGTAGGTTTGTACCGCTGAGCAAACAGCTTTACAGCATGACTCGCTTCCGATTGCGAAGGGAATAGTGGATCGGGGCTGTAATTTTCGAATCGTGCATTTGCAAAGTGATGCGGAGGAAGCAGCGTCTCAAGAATATCGCGAGGCTCGACACGTTTCGAAACAAGCGCACGAAAATCCTCGGCAGTATCTGCGCGCTGATCGGCCTCGTTTGGTAGTAGTTTGTTTTGTGTCATAAACTCGCGGGCTTCCGCACACTTTTTGGACGAGAATAGTTTCAGAAGGTGTTTTTGTCATCGTGGCCGAAATATGTGATCCTAAGTCATCGACAGGCGAAAACATGTGTCTCTATTAATAGTATTCGTATTATTGCAATGTTGTTGTGAACACCTAAAGGATCGAAAACTTACTCAGAATGAAAATCTGGCGCTCTACCTCGCTTATTATATTGCTATTGCTCGCTTTTTCGCAGGCGAATGGGCAAAGCTTTTCTACACCCGTAAAAGTCAATAGCGGAGCCTCCGGTACCGAAGAGACCGACCCAACGATGCATGTTACCGGCAACGGGACGATTTATGTCAGCTGGTACGATATCAATCAAGATATTTATTTCTCCCGTTCGATCGATGGAGGCCTCACCTTCGCTCCAAAAATCTCCGTGACGAAGCATGTCGAGAATAACATCTATGAGACGATGTTCCAACGTTCACCGAAGTTTGCGGTCGATACGAAAGGTGTGATTCACATGGTCTGGACGGAAGCGCGTGTGAAATCGCAAACCGATGTCTGGTATGTTAACTCGACCGACAACGGGAAGACGTGGTCGATGCCGAAGAGCATCATGGATCCTGACGACAGTCAAAAATACGCGCAAGATTTTGTCGCGATCGCGTGTGATTCGAGCGATAGACTCTATGTAAGCTTCCTCGATTTTAGAATGTCGGCTCGCAAAGTTTCGACGAATGCTCAGCTATTCATGTTGCGCAGTCTGGATGGCGGTGCCACGTGGTCGAATGCGATCAAGGCCAACAATATGCCGGGCGGTATCGGTGGTACGTGCGAGTGTTGCAAACAAGATATCGTCGCGAGTCCATCGGGCAATCTCTATATCGGCTTTCGTTCGAACATCAAAAACAAGCGTGATATCTTTATCGCACGTTCGCGAGATCGTGGCACGACCTGGGATCCTATCATTCAAGCACAGCTTGGTGATTGGATGATTCAAGAGTGTCCCGTCACCGGACCGAATCTTGTGCTCGATAACAAGGAGAACCTCCATATCGCGTGGCGTGATCAGCGCGATGCCGTGGGTCGTGACATTGTATATTACACGATGCTGCGCAAAGGTGACACCGCCGTTTTTCCAAATCGTGCGATCAGCTCGTTGACAAATCAAGCCGCCGATTGGCCGGACATTGGTGCGACGGATAACGGAGTCTTGTTCTCGATCTATCAATCGAACGATCTCGCGAAAGAACTACGATTCACATTTTCAAGCGACGGCGGAAATTCTTGGACGCCGAACGCCACAGTCGTTGGCACCAACTCCAGTCAAGAGTTCGCGAATGTCGAATATGACAAGGCCGGAAATTTCTACATGCTTTGGAAAGACACGCGCAACGATGCAGGTGATATCTATTTTTCAAAAGTCACAAAGATGCCAGCGCCGGTGGCGCCACCACAGGTGACGATTTTGAATAAGAAAATTATTGACCCATCCAAACAAAAGCTCATCTGGCATTTGCCACAAGCTTACTCCGACTATGCGTGGTTTGATGTTCGCTTACTGAATGTAACCGCTATTGAGGCGGACTCGATCATCGGCACGCGCGATACGACTTGGATCAGCAAGAATGTTCAAGGAGGAGTCTTGCATTATTCGATCACGGCGCACACACTCACTGGCTCATCGACTATTGTCGATAGCGTGAATTTGTTGGTGACTGGTGGAGTGTCGGATCGCACTGCAGCGGCACAGACCTTACAACTCTTTCCAAATCCGATCAGTGCGAACGCGACGCAGACTACTCTTGCTTTTCATCAAGCGAATATGGGTAAAGCAACAATTTTTCTTACCGATGATTTGGGACGCTCCGTTCTGGAAGCCGCCAAAACATTTGTCGCCGGGGATCAGAGTTGGAAGCTTGAGTTAAATAATTTGCCACCAGGCCTTTACGAATGTATACTCCGACATGATGGAGTTGACGAAGTGGCAAAGCTTGTTCTGGCTCACTAAATAGTTTTGTGCAGAGAAAAAATCTGCGTATTTTTGCCGTATGTCCAGAAAACCCGCTTTCCAGAAATCGGGGTTTCTCTTAGAGCCGCAGTTGGCCTGTGAATTGCAGGAAAGGTAGGTGAATACTTGGAGTAAGGATTTTGTTAGTTTTCACCAACCGCTCAGCCTGGCTGAGTGCATCGGAGAGTTGCAGTTTATGAATACAATAACACCTTTTGGATCACCCAATAGTCCCTCTATTGGATACGTAGCCGGTAATGGCCGATTTGAAAAACACATAAGTAAATCAAGTTCTGAAATGAATGAAGCATCAGTAAACGGTATAGTGACAACGGCAGCGCCATCTGTTCCGGATTACCGCGACGAACTTCGCGAACTTCTGGATAAAGCGCATAACGAACGCGGACTCACACGCTATCGTCTTTGCAAACAGATGGGCATTGATAGTGGTACGCTTTCGAACGTGCTTGCGAAACGCAGACATTTTTCGCTCGATAAACTCGAGCAGATTCTTGCACTGCTTGGATATCGCATGATGTTCGCACCACTTAGCGAGACGCCGAACGTTGGATCGTAAACGCGTTTAAACATAACGCCGAGATATTCTTCGATCACAGAGATTCAGCCTAACATACTGTAATGCGCAAATACGTGCATCACAGCGGGCTTCGAAATGCATAGTTTCGAAGCCTTGTTTTGTGCCGTTCAGTTTTTTTGTGATCGTGTCTTTGTTGTTGCTCGGTCCGATACATCTTCGAGCGCAAACGTCACAGGATGGCGTTGCGACCGATTCGACACGGCTCATCAGCCCTGTTGTTGCCTCTATCATACCCGCAATCACACTCGGTGGTGCGGTCTATGAAAACTACGCTGACTTTTGGCGCAACGCGAATCGTGTTCCGTTTTACTTCAGCAACGATCCACCCTACGCGATGCACAACGACAAGTTGGGGCATGCGTTCTTCACGGCGATGACGGGGGATGTGATCGCACTTGCCTATCGCAATGCCGGATTGAACGACACAACTTCCGCGTGGCTCGGCGGCGGTTTTGCATTCTTAACGGAGTTTGTTGTCGAGATCGAAGATGGATTTCGCGGTGGGAGCGATGCATTCGGTTTTTCACCTGGTGACCTCGCCGCAGATATCATCGGCGGTTCGCTTCCGATTCTCAAAGTGTATTCACCATTCATTCGCAAGCTCTCGTATAAAACAAGTCTCTGGCCGTCCGTGCCGTTAAAGGCGGGTGCATACGGAAGCATACTCGGCGACGATGAGAGTCATTTCTATTGGATGAGTTATGACGTGCATGATGATCTGCATACGATCGGTTGGCCGAAGTGGTTGAACTTCACCGTCGGCTATGGCGTCGAGCATCTCGACAACGTCTATCTGCCGGTCGGTTGGAGTAACGGAGAACGCAGCGCGCAACTCTATCTTGGATTGGATCTCAATCCAAAGGGTTTTCCGATCGAGGGCAAAGCGTGGGAAATCATTGCCGAGATCATCAGCCACTACAAGATCCCATTCCCGGCATTGCAGGTCATGCCACGTGTTAAGTGGTGGTGGTTGAAATAATAGTTGTGGTTGAAATAATATTTTTTAGAGATCGATCTCTTCTCGTTGGATTTCCTTCCAACTTCCAAGTTCTATCCCTTCGAGCTTCAAATTCCCGATGCTTGTGCGAATGAGTCGGAGCACAGGAAATTTCAGCAAGCCCATCATTCGGCGCACCTGACGATTTTTGCCTTCCGTCAGTGTGATCCGCATCCAGGTAGTCGGAATACTTTTGCGAGTGCGAATGGGGGGAATGCGTTCTTCGATATCAGGAGCGATGGCAAGGATTTCTCCCTTCGCAGGTTTCGCATCGTAATCCGGAAGTGGCAGACCAAGTGCGAGTGCATCGACAACATGATGCGTCGGGGTGCCTTCGACTTGGATCAAATAGGTCCGCTCGTGACCGCATTCGGGATCGAGCAATTCTTTGATCAACGGGCCATCGTTGGTGAGTAAGAGCAAGCCTTCGGAGTCTTTATCGAGTCTTCCGGCAGCATAAATTCCGGCAGGTAACGCGAAATCGGCAAGCGTTCGCTGCCCCGGATGGTCCGGTGTGAACTGCGAAAGTACACCAAATGGCTTATGAAAAAGTATATACCGCTCAGCCGCCGGCTTTGGCGTTAGCACCCCTCGCACGACCTTTTCCCCCGAACTCTGTTTTAATTTTAACTCCATAGAAGTCTACGAATGAAGAGCGCGCGAAGAACGTTCTCTAAATCTCACGCAAGGAATAATGTTAGCGCATTTTTGGAAAAAATAGTACATGAATATCCTCGTACTCAACGCCGGCTCATCGAGTTTGAAATTTCAGGTGATCGAAACGAGTCTGGATGCAATTCAGCATGATACCGATCGGACGCTTGCTTCAGGCCTCATCGAGCGCATCGGTTCGCAAGCGCTCGTGACGCTCAACCGGCATGGTGAGAACGGCAAGCCGGAAAAAACCTGGAAGAGTGCGCAAGCGCTCCGGAATTTCAATGCTGCGATTGATCTTGTGCTTCGGTGGCTCGTCTCAGATGCATCCGAGATCCCGAGTATCAAGTCGCTGGCCGACATTCATGCGATCGGGAACCGCGTCGTGCATGGTGGCGAAAAATTTACCAAGTCGGTTGTCATTACCGATGATGTCATGCGCGCACTCGAAGATATGATCGAACTTGCGCCGCTGCATAATCCGGCGAACATCGCAGGCATTCGTGCCGCGAGGGAATTACTTGGCGTGGGCGTTCCGCAAGTCGCGGTTTTCGATACGGCGTTTCATCATACGCTGCCCGAGCACGCGTATCTCTATGCGATCCCCTATCAATACTATCGTCGGTACAAGATTCGTCGCTATGGATTCCATGGCACCTCGCATCGTTATGTGGCGTATAAATATCGGAAGATGCTCGGGCTCGAACGGACGAACACGCATGCAATTTCTTTGCATTTGGGTAATGGCTGCAGCGCTTGCGCGATCACACGCGGCGACTCCATTGATACTTCGATGGGTCTCACGCCGCTCGAAGGGCTCGTGATGGGTACGCGCTCCGGAGATGTTGATCCGGCGGTCATTGAGTATATGGCGCTGAAGGAAGGCATGTCGATCGAGGAGGTCGATTCGGTGCTGAACAGACTTTCGGGCTTGCTTGGAATTAGCGGACTCACGAATGATATGCGCGAGTTGCTCGAAGAAGAACGCGAACACAACGATCGGCGAGCGCGGCTTGCGATCGATCTTTTTTGTTATCGCGCAAGAAAATATATCGGAAGTTATCTTGCATCCATTGCGGCTGCAAATCCGGATGTCCGCGCGGTTGCAGTGATCTTCACCGGAGGCATTGGCGAAAACTCCTCTGAGATTCGCTCGCGCATAACGCAGGGACTCGAGTGGTTCGGACTGGAACTCGATCCCGAAAAAAATCAAAAGGCAGTCGGTGGTTGGGCCGGATGCATTTCCAAAGACGCTCCCCCATCCGACCGCCCGTCGCTCAAAGCCTACGTCATACCAACTAACGAAGAACTCCTCATCGCCCGCGACACACTGCGCTCGATCGAGAATATTCCGCAACGATTTTAAGCGTTTGGGCTGCTAACGAACGGTGGTCGAAGGATTCGAAGTCGTATGTTTGCCTATAACTTATTCAATACAAAATGCCGGTACCTCAAGCCATTCGTGACCTTGTTGAGCAGTTCGAGCGGAACATCGAGACATACAAACGAGCCCAGAACGAGACGCAAGTTCGACGCGAGTTCATTGACCCTTTCTTTTCAGAACTCGGGTGGGACGTTGATAACTCCAAAACGAAGGCAGCACCGCAATATCAAGATGTTGTCCATGAAGACCAGCTAAAAATCTCCGGTTCCATGAAAGCCCCGGACTATGCCTTTCGAATCGGAGGCCAGCGAAAATTTTATGTGGAGGCAAAGAAGCCTTCCGTGTCCGTGAAGGACGATCCAAGCCCGGCTTTGCAGGTTCGCACGTATGCTTGGAACGCCAAGCTCGATCTTTCTATCGTTACGGATTTCGAAGAGTTCGCAGTGTATGAATGTTCCTCAAAGCCCAAGCCCA
Organism: Kapaibacterium sp. (SeqCode); assembly: GCA_039923455.1. Taxonomy (GTDB): domain Bacteria; phylum Bacteroidota; class Ignavibacteria; order Palsa-1295; family Palsa-1295; genus JBDTCS01. Next base: position 6,822 of record JBDTCS010000170.1, read on the forward strand.
ATGATAAGCCATCGGTCGGAAGGGTCAATTATTACACCTATAAAGACTATATCGATAAATGGGATGAGATAGCTTCCATTTTTTCTAAACAGGCAGTCATAACTGGCGCATTCGATAAGTTCGCCGCCGGCTCGAAGGGCAAGCGCGGTACACAGACGGTTGATAAAGCTTTCCTTGCGGAGATAGAAAACTGGCGTGAACTCCTTGCAAAGAATTTTGCAAAGAATAATAAGATCACAGAAGAAGAACTAAAATTCGCGACGCAGTGAACACTCGATCGAATTATTTTTCTGCGTATCTGTGAAGCCCGTAGGATAGAAGAAGAGGGAAGTCTGCAATCCGCAGTGAAGAGTACGAATGCGTACAAAAATCTTTTTACTCTTTTTCAGGCTGCCGATAACCGCTATAACTCAGGACTCTTTTATTTCCGCAAAGGGGATAAGGCGCATGTTTCCGAATCCGAACTCGATACGATTACTCCGAAGCTAAAGCTCGATGATAAGATTCTAAAGGAGATTATTGGAGGGTTATACTATCCGTCGCCATATCTGTTCGACGTGATCCCGGCGGATATTCTGGGGCAGGTGTATGAGCAATTCCTCGGCAAAGTGATTCGGATGACGGCCGGAGGAATGGTGAAGATCGAAGAAAAGCCCGAAGTCCGCAAAGCCGGTGGTGTGTATTATACACCGACCTATATCGTGGACTATATCGTAAAAAACACGGTCGGCAAAATGTTGGACGAAGAGAAAAAGGCAAAGCCTTCTCTGAAGATTCTTGACCCTGCCTGTGGTTCAGGTTCTTTCCTCTTAGGTGCGTATAGCTATATGCTGCATTTCTATCTCGGCAAATATTCAGAGGATGCGAAGAAATTACTTGCAGGCAAGAATGCGCCAATCTATGAAGTAGGCCAAGGGATTTATGCACTCACTACTCCCGAACGCAAACGCATCCTACTCGAACATATCTACGGCGTAGATATTGACGAGCAAGCGGTCGAAGTGGCGAAGCTGAACCTAATGCTGAAATGCCTTGAAGGTGAAGCCGGTACAAATCTGAAGCTATCGCTGGAGCGAATCCTGCCTGATCTCTCGGGTAATATCAAATGTGGCAATTCACTCATCGGTCATGATTTTAACGATGG
>JBDTCS010000171.1:0-21002 GCA_039923455.1 Kapaibacterium sp. (SeqCode)
TCGGGACTAAAATAAGACTTCCCCAAATTCACTCAAATTCGCCACTTTTTTCTATTCCAAAAGAATATTTCAGAGAAGATGTAACCGTCAGAATTCTGAAGTGTTTTAAACTATAGGAAATGTCGGCAACAGCACTCATATTTGGTAGATCTATGGAACAGGAGACTCCGGTCTCTCTGTCAAGGTCGGTTGTTGCCAAAGCGAAAGCCGAGCCCAAGCTCAAAAAAGCTGAACGAGTTGAAAAGGGGAGTGAATCCAAGTTAGCACAGGCGCCGATCGTATCGCCGGCGCTGCCTGAGTCTGTCAAATCTGTTAATCGCGAAAACAAAGGGTTGTTCAGCCGCCGCACAAAGCCGGTCGCCGAACCCACGGATGTAGAATTGCTGCGCGCGTTTCAATCGGGGGATGAACGCGCATTTGCAGAGCTGTACACACGTCGCAAGCGTGAGGTCTATACCTATTGTCTTCGTATGTCCGGCGGAGATCCTGATGTTGCAAGCGATGCATTTCAAGAGACGTTTATCAAAGTTTACGAAAAAGCCGACTCCTTTCGATTGGGTGTGAACGTGATGGGCTGGCTACTCATGATCGCGCGCAACACCTGTTTGAATTTGCATCGCTCCAAACGCCAGAGCGAAACCCTAGAAGATCAACGCGCACTTGTTTCGAGCGATAGAAGTCTCGGTACGGAATATCGCCAAGAGCAGCAGTTCTTACGTGATATGCTCGAGCGTGCAATCAGCATGTTACCGGAAGAATTTCGCGAACCGTTTATACTAAGAGAGTTCGATGGCTTTTCGTATGGCGAGATCGCGGAGATGACACACACAACACTCGCAACTACGAAGGTGCGAATTTATCGCGCAAAGCAGCGCATGAGAGAATTGCTGCGTCCCTATTTACGCGAAGATTCCGGGGACGCGCTTTCACAAATGATGATCGAGCACGACGACTTGAATCCTGACTCTGTTCACTATGACTCCGAGAAGGAGACCGTCTTATGAAATTTGAAGAAACAATACTGTCGTATCTGGACGGCACGCTTGATGAACATTCAAGCGCAGAGCTGCTCCATACGCTCAGTGTAAGTCCGGAGAAGCGCTTGATTCTCGAAGACCATCTCCGTCTTCGTGAGTTGATGTCGCTTGGACATAAATCCGTAGCTGTGCCTATCGCCACCGAGCGTCTGCTCGCATCACGCCTTAGTGTGCTCGCAACAGAAGTGCCGCAGTACGCGGAAGAAGCAGCCGGTGTACTCGCAGGTTCAGGCATGTTTGCAACAGCTACGAGATTCGTTAGCACAATGTTCTCGATGCCGATGGTTCGGACTGCTGTCGGTTCCGCGGCTGTAGCATTCGGCGTTTGGTTCTTCATGTCGCAGTCTAACAGATCAAACGTAACGACAAATAATGCGACTTCACAACAGCACGCTCAGCTCAGCAGAGCTTCTTCTGCAAACCAAGGTATTCAGACAGGTGCATTAGCAGCGAATCAGAGCCAAGTTGGTGTTCAGGAATTTGCGACCAACGGTTTGGCAAACAATAAGTTGAATGCGAGTGAGCTTTTGGCAAGTGGGCTTTTGGCAAGTGGCGTGCAAGACAATCGGATGCGGGGTAGCTCTCGTTCATCCCAAAGTTCGAATGTCTTGCACGCCCGCTCTGCTGTTCACACATCGACACGGGTAAAGGGTACGCGAGTTGAGTCTGCAAATGCATCAGAGCCGAGTGCGAACAACATTCCATCTTCGACAAACTTGAATGTTGCGAATGTTCGCACCGACGATGCATCATCGGATCAAGCTCAGCAAAACGTCTCGACGGATGAACTCGCGTTCGGCCCGATCGCTGAGGTCGAGCAGATGCGCCAAACTATGTCTGCCGAAATCGCTGACGTTACTGCGCCGAGCAGAAATCCTCTGCAGCAATATCCCGACATGGAGCCGGTGGAGCGTACACCATTCGCACTCCGACTCGCTGTGAGTGGCGTAACGAGTTTTTCTGCACGACTTGCGAATACTCCGGAAGGTCCGAGTCTCTTTAGTGCAATGCCAACGGTAGGTGTCGACTACATCGTCTCGCCTCGCGTTTCGCTTGGTGTAGAAGCAGGGCAAACTTTTTTCTCGAGAATGAGTACGAAGTGGGCGCTCACGAAAGTGCCGGATCAGCAGTCGGTGTATCAAGTCAGCTATAGTTCAGAGCTTGAGCAGCTCAAAACTTTCTGGACGCGCTTCATGCTGCGTTACACCACGTGGCCGGTAGATAAGCTCGGTATCGAAACCGATCTTGGAGTAGGATCTGCATTTGCCGGAAGTCTCGCACCGACGTTCTCACTTGGATTGAGCGCAAATTATCCTGTCTCCAATCGCACGAGTCTGGTTGTCGGGGCTCGGTGGAGTGGTGCATGGCTCCAGAGCACGGAGCCAAACACGAACTGGAATACTCAGATCGCTACCGGCTCCACTGCAGTCGGGATCGTCAGCGATGGTAGCAATCGTCGTACGCTCTTCACACCGGCCGTTGACGCACAGTTTGGTCTCCTGATCCGTTTATGATTTCGCGGAGCGTGCAGGACTTGCTCCGATTCAAGCGATCGAAGCTAAGCTTCGCTGGTCAGCTATTTATTCTTTCGATGTTGATGCTCGTTGGTTACGGCTGTTCCGAACAGATCGCCGGAATTCCACCAGCTTCGACGACCAACGCCGCCGATTACTTTTGGCCGCTGAATACCACCGGTCCGCTTTCATATTGGACGCAAGATTCTGCCGGCGCTACAGCAAATTATGCGTTTGATATTTCACCCGTGCAGCAGGGACTCCGCGCTTCTGAGGGTTTGACCGGAAACGTGATCAGCTTTGCGATAAATCCACAGCGAGTGTATATTGATCAATACGGATTCAATCATCTTTTTCCGATGCCTCGCGGTGGATTCTTCACCGACTCGGTTGCCTACGATACGCTTACCAAGAATCTCGGCGTGAAAGTATTGCTCTATCTGGATCGCACAGGCACGCTGCTTGTCGGGACCGAATCTGAAGGTGTGTATTACTCGACCAACGAGGGCACAACTTGGATGCGATCGTGGGGAATGAATGGTGTCTCGGTGCAGTCAATGGCCTTTGATTCCGTGCATGGAGTGATCTATGCCGTCTCAAAAGATTCGATCTTTTTTTCGAGTGATGTCGGAAGGAATTTTGTAGGCAGGTCACACTTCGGTCGTCCATCGGACGCAATATGTGCTTCGAATAAAGGTGTCATATTTCTTGGTGGCGCTCCAAAAAGCTCGCTCGAATATTTCACGAGCGCCGGACAAGATCCCGCCGATTTCAGCCCCGCACTCGGCGCAACTTCGAGTGTGATCTCGCTCGCAGTGGTGGATACGACAATCATTGCTGGCGCCTACGCGAGCTCCACGACTAATCACATATTCACAAGCTCGTTGTTGCATCCGAAGAGCTCATGGTCGGCGCCGACCGTTGATCCGGGTTCGTCTTCGCATATTTATTGTCTGTGTGTAGATAGAAATAAGACGATCTATGCCGGGACAAATGGACGTGACTTGCTCTATTATTCGAAGTCAACTGGACGATCGTGGTCGGCGCTTTCCGGAAGTCTGTCGCTCGACTCCACAACTCGAACACTTAGTCTTGCTTGCGATCCGGTTTCGGGAGATGTTTTTGCAGGCACCGACAAAGGCGATGTGTTTCGCATTCATGGCACCGATAGCGCAGAATTTTATTCTCATATCTCCGGCCAACTTGCAGTCAACTCGATGGTCGTAACAAAAAGTGGCAAGCTGATCGCGGCATCCGATTCCGGACTTTTCTTGCTCGGTCGTGGAGTCGAAGGGCCGATCAATACGCTGATCGCGAAGATCATCGTCAAACGTTACGGCACCCTAACGCTTCTGGATCGCGGTGTGGGCGGCTTGCGTCAAGGATCAAGTTGGGCAGCAGGTTCGCTCTGTTTTAGCGGCCTCTATTTTACCTATCCACTCACAGGACGTGTGCAAATGCATTTGGATAGCTTGCAGCTTCCATTGCCGCTGCCTACACCGCTTCGCAAGGATGTCTTCGTGGTTCGCTATGCTGCCGAAGACGTTCGTGGTGATGTTCGTAGCGGTGTGCCTTACTGGTTCGTCTATTACGAAAAAGGATTTGGCCCGGTTGTTATCGAGCTCCTTCGCCGTGATAATTTGACGGATCCTCCGACCGTGCTGAACAAAGTGGTCTACAATGGATTTTAGCGAACTCCCGCAGACAAGCTTTCCTCGGCTATTTCCGGCGGTTTAAGCTTTCCCGACTTGATCCTCTCGTAACTTTGCCGCATGAACATTAGCTTACACCAATCGAACTCAGCGCCTTCGGGCAGTCCTACACTTGTCTTGATTCACGCGTTTCCGCTTTCGAGTGAGATGTGGAGTCGCGCTATCGCAGCCATTTCGCCAACAGATAATATTTCAGTAATCACAGCCGACATGCCCGGCTTCGGAGATGCACCGCTCGCAACAGCATGGACGATGGAGAGCGCCGCGACAGAATTGCATGCAGAACTATTAAGGTTGGGAAAAGAAAAGGTGAGCATCGCCGGACTTTCGATGGGCGGTTACGTTGCACTCGCGTATGCAAAATTGTTTACGCCATCCGTGCAAGCGCTGATACTCTCCGACACGAAGTCCGCTGCCGACACGGACGAGGCAAAGAAAGGCCGCGAGACCTTCGCACTCGATGCCGAGGAGCACGGAGCTATCGCCGCTGTCGAGCGAATGTATTCGAAGCTCTTTGCCAACGAAACCTTCGAAAACGATCGGCCACTCGCTCTCACACTCGAGAATTGGATGCTCGAAGCCAAGCCCGCTGCTATTGCGGCAGCACTTCGTGCGATGGCGCTTCGAACCGATACGACGGAGTTTCTTGCGCACGCATCGATCCCGACATTGCTCATCAGTGGCGAAGCCGATTGCATTATTCCGATCGTTGAGATGAAAGCGCTCTCGGAAAAAATTCCGAACGCGCATTTTGAGATGATCGCGAACGCCGGTCACTTAGCATCCGTCGAGCAGCCTGCGATCTGGATGCGATGGGTTCTTGATTTCGTGGCAGCGCATTCGTCATGACACCATTGCGCTATAGATGACCGAAGAAGAGCAAAGCATCTCTAACGATCGACTGCCCGAGCGCTCGAGAGCACGCAGCCAAAAGATCGAGCAGGCATTGGTGCTTCGGCAACCGATGCTTACTGTCGTAGTCGAAAATATTCACGACCCGCATAATTTCAACGCGATTCTTCGTTCATGCGATGCAGTCGGTGTGATGCGTGTTTGTCTCGTTTATAACATCGAGAAGTCACCACGGCTTGCGCATGTTAGTTCGAGTGGTGCGTATAAGTGGATCGACTTCGAACGCTTTCCCACGATCGAATCTTGTTACGAATCATTACGCAAGGACGGCTTTCGGATTCTTGCAACGAAGATCGAACCAAACGCACACGGTCTCTACACAAACGACCTAACCGTCCCGACTGCACTCGTGCTCGGCAACGAACATCGCGGAATCTCCGAGCAAGCAGCAGCACTTGCCGACGATCTTCTCTATATTCCAATGCACGGGATGAGTGAGAGTCTAAATGTCTCGGTCGCCGCGGCGGTATGCTTGTTCGAAGCCATGCGACAACGGCTGGCAAAAGGGATGTACGATTCAGCGCAACTTTCACCCGAAGCACTCCGTTCGAAATTGATAGACTGGCTCACCAGGTAGAACTGTCCATCAACGAAAACGTCGGAGGTCGGCGTTCTGACTAGAGCGCCAGATGTTAACCATCTTATTCACGAATACGGTTGGATCACGTTTCTCTCGGTCTATCTTCCGGAGCGATTTGGCTCTTTGTACCGGCGCTACTTATTTCGACCGCGTTCGCGATCTGGACCTATCGTCATACCGTTCCGCGTGCCACAAAGGCAAGGCGGTATACGCTGATCGCGTTGCGATCACTCGGCATTGCCTTCCTGCTATTTGCGCTCTTTCGTCCGGTGCTCACACTCACGAAATCGCAGGAATCGACTCCTGCAATCGGACTCGTGCTCGACAACTCACAATCGATGCAGCTTTCGGAATCGGGAGCGCAAGTCGAAACGGCCGATAGCGCACGATCCCGCAGGAGCGCGATGATTGGCAGTGTCTCTTCCATTTTCTCACCCGAGCTACTGAAAGATTCTGCCAAGCTGCAATCTTTTAGCGTCGGTGACAAAACCTCACCGATTTTTTTTGCATCGAAGCACGCACTCGATACGCTGAAGACGAATGCATCGGTCACAGATCTTTCTTCCGTGTTTCGTACGATGAAAGAAGTTCGTGGTACGAAGAACATTGAAGCGATCGTGCTCTATACCGATGGAAGCTTCACAGCAGGTTCGAACCCGATTTATTCTGCCGAACAGCTTGGTGTTCCGGTCTATGCTGTCGGATTGGGTGATTCATCGGAGGTGCGTGATGTATCGCTGACGCAACTCTTCACAAACGAAGTCGCCACCGTTGGCGTCACACAACCTGTCGATCTCACCGTACATGCTGCAGGAATGAAAGCCGGCGAGCAAGTGACGGTCTCGCTCTATGCCGAAGAGGAGAAACTCGGAGAACGCACAGTGCTCATGAAGGACGGCGCCTCCGATCAACAAGTGAGCTTCCAATTCACGCCAAAGAAGGAAGGTATTGTAAAGCTATCGGCACGTGCTACAAAACTGAGCGGCGAGATCACGGAAAAAAATAACGTACGACTTGCGTACGTAAAAGTGCTCAAGAATAAATTCCATGTTGCGCTTTTCGCAGGCGCACCAAGTTCGGACGTGGCGTTCGTTCGATCGTTCTTCGAGAACTCCCCTTCGATCGAACTGAAGACGTTCATTCAAAAACAAGGTGGAGAATTTTACGAAGGCAAACCAACGGCCGCTGCACTCCATGATATCGATCTCGTAATTCTCATCGGTTATCCGATTGGTGTTACATCAGATGAAAGCATTGGGCAAGTTCGCGACTTGCTTTCGCGTGATGCAAAACCATTGCTCTTTATTCCTTCTCGTGATATTGATTTTGCAAAGCTTAGCGCACTTTCCGATCTGCTCCCATTCAAGTTTAGCGCTCAGCGAGTGGCAACGAATGAGATAAAAGTAAATCCGGTACTGAATCCTCAGCAGACCGAGAATCCGATTTTGCACATTCCACCGGCAGATGAAAAGGCGTTTGGCTGGAATGCACTCGCTCCGCTTTTCAAGACTGAAACGCATATAGAAGCGCGTCCCGAAAGCGACGTGCTGCTCGAGGCAACGATGCAAGGAGTGAAGATCGGCGAACCACTCTTGATCTCGCGCAGACTTGGCACTCGTCGCGAAATCGCATTTACCGGTTACGGACTGTGGCAATGGAAATTGCTGTCGTTTGGGCGAGAGCAAGCATTTCGAGCACAGAGTCATACTTCGGACACTGCAGGAGGCGCGCATGTCATGAGTGCGCTCGATGTCTTGCTCGGCAATGCAATGCGTTGGCTCACGACGCGCGAAGACGATAAACGAGTTCGTATCGAACCGGCTCGAAAGTTTTATGAAGCGGGTGAACGTATCGAATTCACCGGTCAAGTCTATGACGAAAGTTTTCAGCCTGTTGACAATGCTGACGTGACCGCACGTGTGAGTGGTTCGAGTCTCACGAGGCCGCTTGATCTTGTGCTGGAGCCACTTGGCAATGGACGCTATGCTGCGACGCTTCCACAAGGGCTTGCAGCAGGGGATTACGCATTCACTGGTTCGGCCGCGAAGTCGGGCAAGTCGATCGGTACCGACGCTGGAAGATTTAACGTCGGCGAGTTCAACATCGAATTTGCAGAACCGAGAATGCGAGCAGATATTTTGCGTGAGATGGCCTCACGCACCGGCGGAAAATTTTATACGCCCGCAACAGCAGCAAACTTGCTTAAGGATCTGATGGCAGATCCGCGATTTAAGCCTCGGCAACTCGAGAATAAGCGTGACTATGAACTCTGGAATTTTTGGCCGTTGCTCGTGCTTGCATTGCTTTGCTTCAGCACTGAATGGTGGATCCGCAAGCGTGCGGGAATGTTGTAATCATGCTATGAAAAAATCAGTCGTCGTTCTCGTAGCGTTCTTCTTGAGTGCGGTCGCACTCTCTCTGGTCGTCACATCCGTTCAAGCGCAACAAGTAGTGCCGAAGGCGATTGTCTCCAAAGACACAATCGTTGATGGTTATCGCCACTTCATCATGCCGAGTGCAAAGCCCGTACAAGGCGGCTATGCCGGTGTGTGGGAGCTAGCATTTTTGCAGGCGGGTGTAGGCATTGAGGATGTGCTTTCGATTACAGGTGGATTTACGATCATGCCTACCGTTTCGGTACGATCGCAGTTTGGATTTTTGCAAGCTAAGCTAACGCTCGCGGATGAAGGCGGTTTGTCTTTTGCTGCGGGAATGAATTTATTACGACTTACAAGTGAGCATCTCTATACACATTTATTTGCCGTCGGTACGTATGAGACGACGCAACACACGCGCTTCACCGGTCTATTTTTTTATAAGCTCACGGGTGATGACTATCCGATCGTCAACGTGTTCCCGTATGGAACATTCGCGTTTAATTATGGAGGAGCAGTAGGTATAGGCGCGGGCTTCGATACTCCGGTGCCGGAGATCTCGAATCTACGAATTGTCGCTGAAGTTTGGAATCACGATATTCAATCACCGACGAAGCTCGCGGCCCTGCTTGCTCTACGTGTCGAAAATGCAAAATTCAGCTCGGATTTCGGATTTATGTATTTTACTCTCCCGATCCTTGCACCTGTCGCCAATTTTGTTTGGAGATTCTAGTAGCCGGTAGCACTCCAATTGACTATGCACGTGGCATCGTGGTCTTAGGTTAGGTCTCGCATGAATATCAAATATGTGAAAAAGCCCACGATAGATTCGTGGGCTTTTTACTAAAACATATTTTCAGAACAGCTTACTCGCGCTCGCGGTAACGCCATTCGAGCGTCTCGTTGCTAAACTCGTCGAGTGCTTCGAGAGTCGGCTTGCCGAGCTTGTCGATCTCGAGAGATATCTTCATCTGATCAAAGTTAGTGGCTTCCATTTCGTCATCTTCGTCCATGTCAACAGGGACGAGTGTCGAGATGCGTGCCTGATACTCTTGCTTGATCTCGTCGTTGATCTGGCGTGCTCTGCGTGCCGTGATCGCGATAGCCTGATACAGGGAACCGCCTTTTCGGACCATTTCCTGCAATTCTACCGGCTGAATGCTCTTATGTCTTTTGTCGGTCGTGCTCATTCTGAGATCTCTTTAAAAAGTCTTTTCTTGGACATCTGGCAACAAGCGATCGGGCTTGGAGGTTCGTTTTATTTGGTAGTAGGCCCGAAGATCAAGCTTTCTACCTCGCTAACGGCACTTTCGAGATCGTCGTTGATCACAATGTGGTCGTATTGTCCCGACATTTCCATCTCCATCTCAGCCCGAGCAAGCCTCCGCTTGATCACCTCATCCGAATCGGTCATACGAGAACGGAGTCGATTTTCGAGAACTTGGATCGAAGGTGGAGCGATGAAGATCAGCAGACTTTGATCCGGAAAGCGATTGCGAATCGAGAGGCCACCCTTTACGTCTATATCAAAGAGCAGGCTCTTCCCCATGTTGCGCGCACGCTCGATCTCGTCCACCGGCGTGCCGTAATGATTTCCAAAGATCTCCTCAAACTCTATCAACCCGTTTGCATCGATCCGCTCAACGAATTTTTCTCGTGTCAAAAAATAGTAATCGATACCGTCGTGCTCACCCGGTCGCATCGAGCGTGTAGTTGCCGAGACGCTAAACATCAGCTCAGCGGGATGCCGAGCGAGAATGCGTTTTGTAATAGTAGTCTTTCCTGCACCCGATGGAGCGCTAAGGACGATCAGAGATTTTGGCATGTGCGAAAATACGGCGAAGAATCGAGTCACTTAAAACGCAGGACCGCCACCTGTCTCGGGCAATTGCGTAAACTCCGGCCAGTTGGCATAGTTCTCGAATCGAGCGTATTGCTTAATAAAGGAAACGGTGATATCATCGATCGGACCGTTACGCTGTTTGCCGACGATCACTTCTGCAACTCCTTCTGCCGAAACCTGATTGCCCTTGACCATCACGCTCTCGATGCCATACGTCTCCGGACGATAGATGAACATCACGACGTCGGCATCTTGCTCAATAGCACCCGACTCACGAAGATCACTCAGCATCGGACGTTTTTCCGTCCGTGATTCGACACTTCGATTGAGCTGTGACAATGCGATCACCGGAACATCGAGCTCTTTTGCCAATGCTTTTAGTGAACGTGAGATCAAAGAAATTTCTCGCTCGCGTGACTCCATGTGACGTGAGCTGCCCATGAGTTGCAAATAATCAATCACAATGAGACCCACATTTTCCTGCGCTTTTAATCTGCGGCATTTCGCACGCAGTTCGAGCGGTGTGATGGCCGGTGTGTCATCGATGAAGATCGGCGCTTCCGTGAGTCTGCCCATCGCAATTGGAATGCGACGCCATTCTTCATGCGTAAGCTGTCCTTTGCGTGCGCGTTGCATATCGACCTTAGCTTCGGAGCACAGCAAACGCAGAACGAGCTGCATCGCACTCATTTCGAGCGAAAAATATGCAACACCAACGCGATCTTCTTTCTTCTCCGTGATTGCCGCATTTCTTGCGAAGGCCAATGATAGCGCGGTCTTGCCTTGTGATGGTCGAGCTGCGAGAATGATGAGATCAGATTTTTGCCAACCACTCGTGAGGTTATCGAGATCGGCGAGTCCTGATGGGACGCCTGTGATGCCGGAGTGTTTGCCATCGATGCTGTCCAGCAATTCGAGTGTTGCATGCGCAAGCGGCTTGATCGGGCTAACGCTTTTTCTATGCCGGCTTTCGCTCAATCGAAACAGTGCACCTTCGGCTTGATCGAGCAATTCAAAAGTATCATCCTCACCTGTGAAGGCACGGAGCTTGATCTCTTCACATGTTCGAATGAGCTCGCGAGCGATATACTTATCGAGAATAATCCGAGCGTGACTCTCGACGTTTGCAGTGGTGACAACGCGGCTGGTCAGCTCGACCAAATACGAAGGCCCACCCACAATCTCCAGCTGGCCATCGAGACGAAGTTGATTCGTGACCGATAGCAGATCAATCGTTTCCGAACGCGCATCGAGCGCAACCATTGCACGGTAAAGCACCGTATGACTTTCGCGATAGAACGGACTATCCTCCAGACCGCGATCACCTAAAATTTCGAGTACTTTGTTTGCAGCGTCTTTATCGATCATCATCGCTCCGAGCACCGACTGCTCAACATCCAGCGCTTGCGGAGGAATGAGGCCGTCGGTAGAAAGGCGATCATACAAATCGGCGAACGACCGAAGATAATTCTTGGCGCTCTTAAAACCCGGGACTATTTTCTGGGGAATCGGCTCGAGACTCAAGGGCTAACGCGTACCTAACAAAGTGGAAAGAACAAACAAAATAGAAATGGAACACATCGATCTGTTTGACTAACCCAAAGCCTCGCTATCTGAGTTCGAATATTTCGCTAAGATTATATAAAAGCTTTCCAGAAGATATTATGTACCTTGTGTGGGTATCTTGAAGGCACAGAATCACCTGTCTTGAATGTTGTGCTGGCCGCAAAACAGACCGAGTTTCGAACTCGGGGAAAGTTAGTAAGTCTTTTTTCGCACAATCAAAATTCTAAATCTATGGCCTTAGCAGTTGGCACACCGGCACCAGATCTTACTTTGTATCAACAGACTCCGGACGGTGTAAAGCCGTGGAAAGCGTCTGACTTTGCAGGAAAAAAGAATGTCGTCCTACTATTTTTCCCGGCAGTTTTCACGGGCACATGCAAAATTGAGATGTGCACGATCCGAGATTCTATGGGAATCTACGAGGGACTCGACGCCGAGGTGGTCGGCATTTCGGGCGATCTGCCGTACTCTCAGCAAGCCTGGAAGCAGGAGCTGGATCTCAACATGACTCTCGCCTCCGATTTCAACCACGAGGCTGTAAAGGCCTATGACATCGAATATCCGGTCTTCAGCCTGGGCTTTCACGGTGTGCCAAAGCGTGCAGTCTTTGTCATAGACAAGAACGGCATTATTCGTTATTCCTGGCACAACGATAACGCGACCATTTTGCCGGAATTCAACGAAATTCAGGCTGCCCTCAAGGCCCTCTAAGCGCAGCGCTCAAAGAATAAGCATTTATTATTTCGCGGCTCCTCTGAAACATTCGTTTCTGGGGAGCCGTAGTTCTTGCAGCAAGGAGATGCTCTTTGCTCTCACACAAGTATTCGGGTGAGCAAGAAAATTTTTGAAAGCCACTTGACTTTCCGGCATTCAAAAGTTATCTTGTTGCCAGACTAAATCGTTAGCCACATCCGATTCTCTTACGTTGGGTTTGCAATTAACTTCCAAGAAATTTGGGAGCACGTTTTGTATCACTCCATTAATATTAGGTTTAGCACTATGGTAGCAGAAATGACAGCCGGGGAGCTCCGGGATGCACTCGAGCATAACACACCACCAATCATCATCGATGTTCGAGAGCCGTGGGAATACACCACAGCACATATCGAAGGCGCAGAACTCATACCGCTAAATAAGCTCGCGACCGAGATTCAATCGCGTCATCCGAACAAGAACGAACCTGTCGTGCTCTATTGCGATCTCGGAATTCGCTCGCAGCACGGCGCAACGTTGCTGCGTTCGCTTGGATATAAAAATGTCGTTGACTTGGAAGGTGGGATGAATGCATATTCCGGTGGCGCGTTGCCTCAGCCGTGGATGATTGCCTGAATCAGAATACAAGAATTAGATCACGAGAGTTAGAAACGAATGCAAAAGAAGAAGCCGAAGGAAATTTCCTTCGGCTTCTTCTTTTAATATTCTTTCGAATTAAGTTACTCGCGATCGCGAGCAACCGATCATCGATACGCTTCAGCGAATTCGCTTAGCGTGTGATCATTACTGGCAACTGGTGTGTTCCCTCGGAAGAGCGAACGACAACATGGTAGCTGCCCGTTGCGAGGTTCGTGCCCACAACCTTTGCGGTGTAGCTGGAGCCTGCGCGAGCCGGTGTGAGCTTAGCAACTTCGCGGCCAAGAATGTCAACGAGTGACATCTGAACGCCGGACTCTGTTGCCTTGCCAACATACGATACTTCGGTCGAAGTCGAGAACGGATTCTGCGAAACCGTGAGATCTGCAGCTTCCATCGACGAACCCTCAACACCAGCAGTACCCGTCAACCATTTGAAGAGACGGCTGACGACGGTATCACGCTTGCCACCGGAAGTCGAGATATTGCCCAACTCAAATGTGAGGAAGATAGACTTCGCATTGCCGATTGTTGCACGCGATCCAACGGTGTCACCGTTATCGTTCGTGAACATTGGATGTGCGTTGTTGTCGAATGAAAAGAGCGTCTGTGTTACAACCTGGTTCGTGACACCACTCAGGATTCCATTACCGACCGGATCGCCGTCAACGCCCGTCAAAGTTGCCCAACCGTTTGCGTTATCATACGCACCGGCATCAACCTTGAAGTTACTCTCGAGGAACTCGGAGAGTCCAGCGCCGAAATATGCGTTCGCCATAACGCCCGAAGAAAATACAAACTTTCCACCGTTGCGGATGTAGTTGGCTACCGCTGTGGTATCACCATTGTTCGTATAAATACCAGTCGTGAGACCAGCATCCCAGAAGACAGCTTGGAAGCGCGTCCAATCGGGGAAGCTTTCCTCCATTGCAGCCGGTGTAAGAATGCCCGCCGTAATGCCGAGCTTCGCAAGCGAAGCCTGAACGTTGGCCGGTGAAGCGCTCGTCTGCGTGTAATTCGTTGCACCTGCATCGACGATTACAACCGTATTATCTTTTCCGAATGCTGTTCCGATAGCTCCGCCCGAACCGATACTATCGATCGTGCGAGCATACACTCCAAATGTCCCAACAAGCTTAGCGGCTCCACTTGAAGTTGCAGAAACTGTTACATCTTTCGATGCGCCAGCTGCGAGTGTGATGAGACCATTCGCATCCAACCCGCCGACTGTGAAAGTATACAAGCTGAGGCCTGTTGCCTTCACGGAGACGTTGATTTTCTGTTCCACGCTCGAATTGTTCGTGATCGTATAGACCGCGTGACTATTCGGATCGCCAACAATCGTGGTGGGAGATTTTGCTGTTACGTCGATGTTTGGCTCATTCCAGGTCGACTGGAATACTTCCTTCTTGCTTGTACCGACTGTGCCGGCACTCTGAATAAAGGATACAACCATCAACTGTTCACGATTCCATGTGGACTTGATGAGCGCTGCAAAACGATAGACCTGTGTCGTATTTGGGAGCTGTGTGAATGCAGCAGCAACCGGCAGAGCGCCTGTTGCGTCGAGTGCAGGCATCGTCCAACGCGCGATGTAATCATGCGATGGCAAGCCATTCGAACCACGGTACTGAGCAAACCGCTCTGCGACAACTGCAGCGAGCCTGATATTTGGAGCCGTCGGAGGTGTTGCACCGGTCTTCACAGTTACATACGCGATGATGCTATCACCAACGATCGTCTGTGTGCTCGACATCGTGAAGTAATTCGTCATCGCAGCCTTACAGTTTGCGATGGAATCTTCGATGTAAGCTACTCCATAACCTGGGTTGAAATACTGGTTACCGTTAAGCACGATACCAGGGATTCCGAGCACACCATAATAGTTGAGTCTGTTCTGACCAGCTGTGTACATTACATAACTCGGATCACCGGCCGCAGGAAAATTCTGATGCCACTTAAGGACGCAGATATCATTGAATTTTTCCGATTCCACTTGCTTCATGATCGGGTCAGTCACCGCGCAAGGTGGGCATGTGGAACTGGTGAACTCCTCAATCAGCACTTTATTATTCTGTGCCTGAGCGGATCCACTCCATGCGGAGAATCCTGCTACAAGCAGAGCCACAAAAATAGTAAGACGTTTCGTCATAGTATACCTAGTCTTGGAATGTTGAACAAATGAAAATCTAAATCTCAAAAACCAGTAAGAAAAAACTTGTAAGAAGCAGAACTCACGGAAAAATTTTATTGACTAACTCCGAAGAAAACGACACCCGAGAAAAAAGAAGTCACAATCACAAAAATTGGCGAGTAAGTGCTTATTGAAAAGCCCTCAAAAATAAGGTAAAGTTCGCCTCAACGCTTGAATTCCAGCCTCACTACCAAAGTCGCCACACCCTAAAAGACAGTCCCCCGACCTACTTTATCGAGAAGTACTTTGCAGTAGGATGATGACAGATGATAGCGGTCGTGGACTGCTCGGGCTCCAAATGATACTCTTCTGTGAGTGTAATCCCGACTCTTTCCGGCCGAATTAGCTCAAAAAGCTTCGTTTGATCCTCCAAATTTGGGCAAGCAGCATAACCGAACGAATACCTCGAGCCCTGATAACCCTGGCTAAAGAGCCGTGTGATCTCTTTAGCGTCTTTTCCGCCAATTCCAAGCTCCGCACGCATCACCTTATGCCAATACTCGGCAAGTGCCTCGGCAGTCTCGACGGAGAGGCCGTGCATGAAGAGATAATCGGCGTATTGGTTCGATTCAAAGAGTTTTTGGGTGTACAGACTTGCCTCAGCGCCGACGGTCACAGACGAGAACGCAACGACATCCGGCCGGTTACAAGAAAAAACTTCCTCTTTTGTAAGAAAGAAATCCGAAATACAGAGCCTGCGAGCGGTTGGCTGCCGTGGAAACGTGAAACGCGTCCATTCTTCGAGGTTTTCCGGGTTCGAAGCATCGGCATTCGGCCAAGCAGTGTAGAACGCATCGGCCAAAAGGTTTTTTGGTTTCAGGACGACCAGATCATCGCCTTCACTCCAACACGGGAAATATCCGTAGGCAACCTTTGGATGCAGAATGTTATCACGTTTGGCTCGCAGCTTGATCTCATTCAGCTTTGGCTTCGCAACCTCCAGAATCTGCTTGTCAAATTCTTCCTGCGTGCGTTTGCCACGACGCATCTGCCACTGACCACGGAATAACGCGACCTCATTCAGATACTCCCAAACTTTTTCGACACGAATATCCTCGACAACCTTCGATCCCCAAAATGGAGGAACAGGTGGCGGCACTTCACGCGTAACACTACTCGTGCGCTCTAATTTTTCGACACCCGCATCGATCTCGGTTTTTCGAACAGCGATCGGATAATCCGCTTGCTCTTCTTGAATCTCTTCCAGCTCCAGACTTTTTTCAAGCGATGAACTTTGCTTCGTCAACGAACTTTGATTCGTCGACGAACTTTGATCCGTCAACGAACTTTGCTTCGTCAACGAACTTCGCTTCTTCATCCAGGGCAGCGAACGACTTGCGAGCAAAAGTTTTGCTTCCATTCCGGTCGCGGTGTCAAGCGCTTCTTCGTGATCATCACGCCATGCTTTGATCTTTGCAAGATGTTCGGCTTCATGCGCGTAGCTCAAACCTGGCAACCAAACCTTCAGCGATGGAGCCTCGCCTTCGCGTAAAAACTCTTCCTCGCTCACACTCCGAAGCGCAGCATCAAAAAGTGCTCGCGTGATTTGGAGTGCTTCCAAAAGATCTTGTTTCGAATCGCGTGCTTCTTCTTGAATGAGTCGCACATTTATCGCATCCGCAATTGCGCCGGTAACTGGCGCGACGGGTGTACCCGCACGCAACAATGCAATTCGTTCAACGCCGATCTTCTCCCAACCAACAATATGCGAAAGCACATTCGCGAGCGACCACTCATTGAATGCCTTCGGAAGAAAATATTCTTCTTCATCAATTTCGTCAAGCGTTCGAAGCAACTCGTTGCGCACTTCTTCCATGCGCACAAGCATCTCCGCAAGTGTCTCGGGCTCTGCAACGGCAACTACTGTAGTATCAACATCGAGCGTACCGGCCTTGAGCTTCTCCATAAAGTGGAGACCATCGAATGCATCCTGCGCATACGCAACGTGACCATCATACAGCGCACGAAGATCGCGCTCCACAAATTTCCGTGTAAGCGCAGCACCACCGAGCACAACCGGAATCGCAATCTCGCGAGCACGCATCAGCTCAAGATTCTCCTTCATGATCGCAGTCGATTTCACGAGCAACCCCGACATTCCGATCGCGTCTGCTTTCTCTCTTTCGACTGCTTCGAGCATCGCCTGCAAACCAACCTTGATACCGAGATTCACAACCCGATATCCATTGTTGGTGAGAATTATATCGACGAGATTTTTTCCGATATCATGCACATCACCTTTCACAGTCGCAAGCACGATCACACCCTTCGAACTTTCCCCCTCGACCTTCTCCATAAACGGCTCAAGATATTTCACCGCCGCCTTCATCGTTTCAGCAGATTGCAACACGAACGGCAGCTGCATCTCACCCGAGCCAAAAAGCTCACCAACGACTTTCATACCATCGAGCAAAAACACGTTGATGATATCCAGCGCAGGATGTTTGCGAAGCGCACGTGCAAGATCATCATCGATGCCGAGCTTATCGCCATCAATAATGCGCTGCTTCAGCTTCTCTTCGATCGGAAGATTTTTATTTGACGAAGCCTCTTTCTTAATCGCCTTTGCATCAGCGTAGTGCGCAAGAAATTCTTTAAGCGGATCGAACGTAACAACCGTATCATTCCGCCGTGTGAGATCTTCGTTCGCTGCGTCCGTGCTCTTCGTGTTTGCCATGTATAATTAAAAAACCCCGGTAATGTTCGACACTTGTTGTAAAGGTCGACGCACCAGGGTCTGAAAACTCTTACCGAATTGGTAGTGGCGTCGACGCTTTAGCGCATTCTTTTACGTGGCGGCAAGCTATCGTTCAAAGCACCACGAGTATAGTCACCGGATTAAACGGTATCGGAGGAGGGAGAGTTCAACGTGAGCTCGGTATTACGCCCGGGCTTTCGAGCTTCATCTTAAAATGGGTCAGCATCTCACCGCACAACCGAAACCCGAGCCGATCATACAGCGCTTGTGCGCGGGCATTACCTTTTTCGACATGAAGATACGCGACCTTCCCCGTTGTTCGCACTTCCTCCAGTTGCGGCTCGATCACCTGTTGGCCGATTCCTTGCGATTGATGCTCCGGCAGAATCGCGATATCGATAAATAGCATCTCGTCAGGCCTCGAAGCATAGATGTATCGCCCAATGGGCTTCGTATCACGTTCGATCAGCATGACTCGCGCGTCCGGAAAATTCTTTGCATAGTCCTCGCGCTGCAGCTCGACTTGCCGGACGATCATCGATGTGCGTTGCTCCGGTGTGACGGGCATGAGTCGGAATCGCTCTTGCCACGTTGCAGTCATGAGCTCGATCTCAAATGGCCGATCGTTTGCGCGAACAGGACGAAGTGTAATGTGCATCCTCAAAAATACGAAAGTATATCACCAACACTTTGGCGAACTCGGACAGCCACAAAAAAAAGGTCGGCAGATCACTCTGCCGACCATAGAATAGCATAGAAACCTAAGATTAGGGTCTACCAAAGATTGTAACGGCAATCGGCAGATCAGTTGCCACACCGGAGGTATTGAAAGTGTGAAATGCAATCGTGCTCGAACTCGTCACCGTAGACGTGACAAAACCCGGTGTCGCGCCCGTGACAGTTGCAGTTGCACACAGATTGTTGTAGCTCGCATTCAAGGTAACAACGTAAGTACCCCCGAACGACCACTGCAGGCTGCTTACGTTGAACGAGGCTGGAAAAGGAGAGAAGACGGGAGCCAACGTCGCCCAACAAATTGGCGTATTATCTGCGAACAAGCCTCCCACGGTTCCAGTGTTCGGACCATTCGTCGTGTGTATCGAATACCCACTCGTGAGCCCTGTGCCATTGTTCGTGATTGCATTCGAACTCTCCCACATGTTGGAAACATTGTTCCAGCGCAATGTGGATCCGGCTGCGGTGCCATTCGGAACTGTGCTACTCGCAGCGTTCGGAAGTGCGAACGTGGTGTTGCTCGCTGGTCCCGCACCTGGTCCGGGAAAGGTGATCGTAACGGTATGCGCCGGTGTCAGGCCATCATCAAGAATTATCGAATTCGCACCGAGCACACGATTCTGTGCAATGCCGGAAGTAGCGCCGAACTGTGCGAGCGCCAAAAACAAAAATACTGCGGTGATCTTTTTCATAGAACTTTGAAGCATAAAACTTTGAAGCATAAAAAATTGTGATGCAAACTTTTTGGAAAGCGAGCTGTGATACTTATTTACTATTGCCGACCGGCTGAGCAGGTGTAGCAGTTGGTGTGAACGTAATCGCGTTAACATGCCCACTGGCATCTTTTGTTAGGGTAAAACGCGGATCGCGTTCCATGTTGATAGCAGAGCCGGATGTTGTCGAAGCGCTTTGCGCAACCGCAGTAGGCACTGGTGCTCCGATCCGAGTAAGCGTAGCACTCGTTGCCGTTCGCTGGATTGTATATCCGACTGGAGCGGTATTGCTGATTACCGATACGGGATGTGCTGCATTCGCTTGGCCGGAATTTGCAGTTGGCGTAGCATCCACGCGATGCAAAGTTGCCCCGGTTGCTGTACGCTCCAGAACGAACCCAGCAGGAACCTCAGAATTAGTCGCAGATGTCTGCGCGTGTGCCGATGCACTCGCTACAAGCATACCAGCGAAAAGGAAAATAGCTATCGTTTTCATTTTGTAGGCAGATGAGTAGTTAAATCTTATCTAATACAAATATAGGCAACAATCAGGGGCCGAGGCCTTGCGTTCCGGATATGGCACTAAAAAAACGGTCGGTAACCGAAGTCACCGACCGTCTCACTCATTAACGAAAACAGTATCAACGAAAACAATCTTTACGAAGACTATCTTAATTGCGTGATGGGAAAATTCCCTGAGACGCAATACAGAAATTGATCACAAGATAAGGCTCCATATTGTTGTGCGCCTGACCGGATCCGCTTGCACCGATTGACTGCGCGTTCATAGTCGAATCGGGAGTGGCAGCAGGTGCGTAGAAACTCGTCTTATTCTGAGATTCATTCGCAAGAAAATTGCCTGGTGTCACGCGGCTTGAGCCTGATGCGTTCACAGAATTCAGCAAGTGATTGTGCTGTGGCATCTCATTGGTAATGAGCGTATGACGCTCTTCGCCCAGCACCTCACCGATCACGTACGAGTTCAGCCCAGGACCCTGTCCTTGATGAAGGCCCCCACGACCGCGAAGGTCGGGAAGTGCAAAGGTTGTGGTTCCATTACCGCCGTAAAATGTACCAAGCAGCGAAAAGAGCGCTGTATTCTGCGCGATAGATAGAAGCTGTCCATCGCACGTATAATAGCCTCTTGGGGCGAAGTTGAACCCCACCATGATGATCTGTCCTAAAAACGGTTCTGACATAATTCTATTCTCCGAAATTTACACTTTTTTTTATTAGGCGCCTGTAACCCGAGCCTTAGTTTCTGGAAGGGAAGATGCCTTCAAGAGCGATACAATAATTAATCACCAGCGAAGGCTGCATATTATTATGCGGTTGATTCCCTCCGGCTTGTCCGATCGAAGCGGCGTTCAAACTCGCGCTTGGGCTTGCTGCCGGAGCGTAGAAGCTCGTCTTGTTCTGGGATTCGTTGCCAAGAAAATTTCCCGGTGCAGTACGGCTTGATCCCGAAGCATTCACAGCGTTGAGTACGTGATTATGCTGAGGCATCTGCGAACTGATGAGCGTGACGCTTTCCGTGCCCGCAACCTCTCCCATCGTGCGATTGGTAAGCCCGGATCCCTGCCCTTGATGCAAGCCAAAACGACCGCGAAGGTCGGGTAGTCCGAAGGTCGTCTGTCCATTGCCACCGTAGGTGGTGCCAAGAAGCGAAAAGAGTGCTGTGTTCTGCGCGATAGACATTAGCTGTCCATCACAAGTAGCGTAACCTCGAGGGGCGAAGTTAAACCCCGCTGAGATGATCTGTCCAATAAACGG
>JBDTCS010000172.1:0-24638 GCA_039923455.1 Kapaibacterium sp. (SeqCode)
GGCGACGATAAAACGGAGGCGGTTTTTCTTTGCGGTGGTATCGGCATCACGCCGTTCTATAGCATGATGAAGAACGCTGTGCTGAACAACCTTTCACAAAAGCTGACACTCTTCTTTTCGAACAAGACTCCTCAGGATGCGCCGTTTCGGGATGAGATGAATAGCTTTGCTGCTCAGAACAAAGCACTCACGGTGATCGAATCGATGGATCATCCCGACGCTTCATGGACCGGAGAGCATGGGTTTATTAATCAAGCAATGCTCGAGCGTCATCTCGCCGATCTAACGAAGCCGATCTTTTATATCGCAGGTCCACCGCAGATGGTTGCTGCGATGAACACGATGCTCCTCGGTGCGGGCGTGGTGAAAGAGCATATTCGGCTCGACGAGTTTTCGGGCTATTAATAGTTTTTGGGCTATTAAAAGTTTTCGACTACTGAAATCTTGCTACGCGGTTTGCATTGCGGCCGCGTATGCGTCTTCGTATTTTTTGACGATGCGCTCTTTCGTGAACTCGGTGCGAGCGTGAGCGAGCGCTGCAACAGACATGCGCTTTTGAAGATCGCTGTCGGTCAAGATTTCTAAAGTTTTTGCTGCGAGCACTTCAACATTTCCCATCGGCACTACGAAGCCTGTCACGCCATCGACGTTCAGTTCCGTCAGCCCACCCACATCACTCGATACAACAGGCACACCACACGCCATCGCCTCGAGCGCAGAGAGTCCGAAGCTTTCATTGCCGGACGGAATGAGAAATACATCGCTGGATCCAAGTATCGCGGCAAGCTCTGATTGTTTTCCGAGAAATTGTGTATGTTGAATGATACCAAGTTCACGCGCGAGTGCTTGGCATCCGCTACGATCGGGCCCATCACCCACGAAAAGAAAGCGCGCCTTGATACCGGTATCGAGAATTATTTTGAACGCAAGCACTGCATCACGCACGCGCTTAACTTCACGAAAATTGGAGACGTGCACTAACAATTTTTCGCCGTTCGGTGCAAGCAGCTTTCGAAAACGGCGCGTGTCGAGTGGTTGGAAGGCTTCGATATCTACAAAATTGTGAATGACCTCTATCTCCTTTTTCACGCCATAATTTTGGAGCGTCTCTTGCCGAAGATATTCGGAAACAGCGGTGACCCCGTCCGAAGATTCAATCGAGAACTTCATGAGCGGCTCGAAAGATTTTTCCAGACCCACCAGCGTGATATCGGTGCCGTGGAGTGTGGTGATGATCTTTACCTTCGTATCAAAATCTTTTTCTAGAATTTGTTTTGCGAGCACTGCACTTGTGGCATGCGGAATTGCATAGTGTGCATGTAGGATATCCAGCTTCTCGAATCGGACAACTTCGACCATCTTACTCGCGAGGGCCATCGAGTAAAGCGGAAATTCGAAAAGTGGATAGCTCGACATTTCCACTTCGTGATAATAAATATTATCAATGTATTCGTTTGCATGACTGCCGAGACCGGTCAGGCGCATTGGGAGTGCGTAGGTGATGAAGTGCACTTTGTGCCCGCGCTCAGCGAGGGATTTGCCAAGTTCCGTTGCAACGACACCCGAGCCGCCATACGTCGGGTAACATGTGATTCCGATATTCATAAGTCGATCGAATAATTTTCTTCGTATTTGAATGCTCGATGATATTTCCGATTCGTGGGTCGGAGTGAGAACAATCTTTTTGGAGAACAATCTTTTGGGAGAACAGTTGTTACGGTCTCGATAGTGCAAAATTCCCCAATGCATTTCAATTAATTCTCGTTCTACAACGCATTCGTGTTTGAAGTAGGTATTTTTGCAATTAATGAAGAGCCCGACCATTCCGAACGACTATTTTCTTACCGTCGCTTCCCCACTCCGAGCACCGGAGTTTAAGGTGAAGGGATCTCGGTTCATTGCGGATATTTTGCCCGTGGGGGCGAAAGAAGATGTCGAGCTCGCACTTGGCTCCATTCGAAAAGAATTTTATGACGCATCGCATCATTGTTTCGCGTATCGTATCGGTCCTACAGGTGTACTCTTGCGTGCGGCCGATGACGGCGAGCCGAATGGTAGTGCGGGACGTCCGATCCTGCTTATTCTGACAAGCGCGAAGCTCACCGATACGCTTCTGATCGTCACGCGCTATTTCGGTGGTACCAAGTTAGGAACAGGTGGACTTGCGAGGGCGTATGCCGAAGCTGCTCAGCAAGCTGTTTCGCTTGCCCAAATTCAAACCATCTATTTGACAGACCAGATTCATCTGACGCTTCCCTATGACGATCTGGCACCACTCGAGCGAATGCTCACGAAGTTTCAGAGTGCCGCTTTTGATGTGGTCTATCTGGACAACGTGAATATGAAGATTAATATTCGTAAATCATTGCGGGATACCTTCCTCGCCGAACTCATCGAGTCGTTTCAAGGACGCATCGGAGTGATTGAGGCACGAAATCAGATCTGAAAAGTTGCTGACCTCTGCTTAGTGTGGACGCAGAAAATTTTGCTCCTCGATAATTTCCGCTTCTTCCTCGATGAATGCTGCACGAACCTCGACGGGCGGTGTTGGCATCGGCCCTCGGCTACCAAGCTCTCGTGCTTTCAGAGCAATGATCGAGCGGAATGTGCTATCGTAGTTGGAGAGTGCACCCGTTTCTGCTCGCGCATTTAACTTTGCAAGCGCACTTTCGTAGTGCGCGATTGCTCTACGATACTCACCGGATGAGGCACTCGCTTGCGCTCGCAGCACATCGAACTCTGGCGGGGTGGGTGTAAACATTATATTGTACCCAAGCGCGTCCAAGATTGCTCGCCGGTCTTTCGATCCATCCTTTGTGTAGATCGCTGTCACAAATTTTTGCCACACCCCAATTCCGACAAGCTTGGTTTGTTCGGATCGAAGCAGCGCATCAAAAATATGTGCGCGAACAAAATATGCCTCATCCAATCCGATTTCTTCTGCAGTGGAAAATTCAGCGAATGCCTTCGTCGTGTCACCCAGCAATAGCGCAATCTCAGCTTTCACCAAATGGAGACTTGTCCGCTGACGACTTTCGTGCGCAAAGGAAGTTGTGTCGAGTATGCGTGCGGCGATCTCAGGCCTTCCGAGTCGTAGCTGCGCCGTGACTCGTCCACCAAGTGCCGTGCGACTTCCCGATTCGGCAAGTACGAGTGCGTAAAGACTATCGGCTGCACGATAATTCGAGAGAGACATCAACTCCTCAGCACTACGAGTCCATTTGCCGATGCGTCTTAGGCACGGCTGAAAGAGTATCGAGCTTCCACCAAAATAGAATTGCGTGCGCAAGGAATCGTTTGACGAAACGGTGTGAACGGATGATGCAAGCGATACCTTCCAGTCTGTCTCGAGTTGCTCCAGCGATCTGTGATACTCGAGATCATAATCGAGTGATCGGTATAGTTTGACATACGGCTTTGATCCGTATTTCGCAAGCAGAAATTTAGCGAACGAACCAGCGAGCACATAGCTCTTCGCACTGGAGTTCGATGCGAATCCGGAAAACGACATCACGTCGCGAACACCCGTCGCGAGTTTTAGTTTAAGTATCAGTGCAGCATGTTCGTCGAGCGTTCGCATGCTGCCGAATCGAGGCTCGAGCGCCATTGCAACGCCTTCGGTCAGCCCGGTGGACCAACTGGCATAGAACGGAAAGCTTCCCGATTCACGAAGCAAGACGTGCACGAGTTCATGCTTTAACGACGAAAGGTTAGCGCGCGTAATGTGTAATTCACTCAACCACGGCTTCGAGATACTCGCACTTCTGGTGCCAACATATTCGAACATATCGTCGGCAGTCGAGTAGAGATAGATATGAATATCGCGTGAACTATCCCCAAGCGCAAGCCGCGATCGGATCGCGTGAAGATACCAACGTGTGTCGTCTTTCAGCTTTGCGACCTCTTCGGGGAAGAGTCCACTTGGTCGGTAGAAGATCGTGCAGTGGGCGTCTATTACGATGTGCGCAGAAAGATTTTGCTCGAGCCTTGTGTGTGTGCAGACGATTCCATATTTATCATTGAGAATGGAAGCGAGGACTATCATTGTGACGAGGGCACCATACGCGAATGTTGGTTTTGCAATTATTGCTGCACGCTTTCTGGCGAATGCTTGAGCTGCCAAAAGCAAAGCGATCGCAAACGCGAAGCACTCGATCCGAAAAATCAGGTAGGTTCGTGTGAGTGTTAATGCCTCATCCCAAACGAGCCCGGGAAAATATCCATACTGCCATCCATACGTGTAGATTTGCGGGAAGATGTATCCTGGTAGCAAGGATAGTCCGAAGGTCAGAAACCAAAATGCCAAAAAGCCCCAAGTTGATGATTTTTGCGTGCGGGTGACCAATCCGATTGCGGATCCGAACATTGCTGCAAGAATAGCACTCGGAATCGCAACCTCGAGATAAAAGACCAATCCGTCCCAAAGGGCGCAATTGGGGATCGAAAGTGTCGAGATAAGGGAGAGAATTAGTGGAATTAGGCTCAAAAGAAGCCCTTCCCAGGTAGCTTTTCCACTCATGGCCCATGATGATCGGCGCGAATCAAAACGGACGCTCCGAGCCGCTCTGAGGCCCACCAGAAGGCTCAGGACTGTCGCCATCGAGGCCGAGAATTCGAAGCCCAATGTCCGAAATAGCGGACTCCCAAAACTGATGAGCGCAAGCGCTGCCAGCGTGACCACAACCGCTGGTAAAACGAGCTCTTGGAAAGGAGATTTCCTTTCGGAATCACCAAAATTATTCTCCTCGATCACATTTTTAAACGCTGGTGGGAAATCCATGACGAAGAATTTTTTTCTGCAAACTTGGGACTTTCGCTCGCTTCTTCCGTAACTTTGCCCGTCGAAAGATTCGAACACGGTTTGCTAACGAAAGAACTCTTAAAGAACTCAGCGAGATGTCCGAAGCCATTATTGTTACTATTGCCTATACGGTCCGTCCGGAAAAGCGTGAAGAATTCATGCAACTCATCACCGGTCTTGTTGCGAGTGTCAATGGCCTCGCTTCCGGTGTTAAGATGTCGCTCTATGAAACAGAAGGTGTACCGAATAGCTTCGTAGAGATCTATGCCTGTGATTCCATCGAACATTTTGATTCACTCGAAGACGATGTGGACGATGCCTCACGCGAGTCGATCGCCAAGATCGCCAGCGAATTTACGACGACACGCCAGTCTGTCACCACGCTTCGCCGCGTGCTGAAGTAATCAGCCGGAGGCTCTTTGCCTTAGGGTTTGCACTGCTGAATGCAGCAACCCCTATTTTCGGAACCTCGGTTAACCCGAGTCTGTTGCACCCGTCCGCGAAGCAGGGGTGGCACAACGTCACTCTTGAAAGATCGCTCTTGTAGAGTCGCTTGCAAAGACAAAATATTCGGGCAATTGGCGCAGTTGGTTAGCGCGTTTCCTTGACATGGAAAAGGTCACTGGTTCGAATCCAGTATTGCCCACAGATTCCGCCGCACGTTGGGCGCCAGCTATTCCAAAAGATTGGAGGCACGCAGTGATCTTCACTTCGTGCCTTTTGTTTTTTAACAGAGAGGCAACCGACAATTAATAGATTCGGCCTTTTCTTTATTTATTTTTGCAGACGCAATGCGAACAAAAACCAAGATCGTAGCGACGCTCGGCCCGTCGTCGCAGAGTGAAGAACTTATAGAAGCCCTGATCGTAGCCGGTATGGATATTGCCCGGCTAAATTTTTCGCACGCGACCCCCGAAATTCACATTGAAACAGCTAAGACCGTCCGACGTGTCAGCGAGCGCTTGGGCAAACCGATCGCAATTCTTGGTGATCTCCCCGGTCCAAAACTTCGAACCGGTGAAGTCGATGATCCAAACGGCTTACCACTGGAGCCCAATGCAGAGATCAGCCTCGTCTTTGATGCAGCACACACTACCGCCGAGCGCATCACGACAACCTATCCTTATCTCGGTGACGATGTGCATATTGGTGATTCGATCTTGCTCGATGATGGACAGATCGAGCTCGTCGTAACAAAGCGGGTCAATGAGCAAGAGATCAAAGCCGTCGTGAAGAATGGCGGGCGTTTGAAAAGTCACAAGGGAATAAATTTTCCGGCTTCGACGCTGCGCATTCCTGCGCTTTCGGATCACGACAAAGAGCTTGTCAAAGTTGCGGTACGCGATATCAAAGTGGATGCGCTTGCGCTATCCTTCGTGCGAAAAGCGCAAGATCTTTTGGAGTTGCGTGCATTTTTAAAATCGGAGTTGGGTGATACACTCACGCCGATCATCGCGAAGATTGAGAAGCCGGAGGGTGTCGATAATATTCTCTCGATACTCGATGAGACCGATATGATCATGGTTGCACGTGGCGATCTTGGCGTCGAGATGCCACTCGAAGATGTACCACCGATTCAGAAGCGTCTGGTCGATCTTGCGAACTCGCGAGGCGTGCCTGTAATCACGGCGACACAGATGCTTGAATCGATGATCACACATCCACGTCCGACACGTGCCGAAGCGAGTGATGTGGCGAACGCAGTCTTCGATGGTTCGGATTGCGTAATGCTCTCGGCGGAAACAAGTGCCGGTGCCTATCCGGTCGAGGCTGTTCGAACAATGCGTGAAATTATTGTGTCCGCGGAAGCAAGTGGCTATGTTCGCGTCGATAGAAATTTCGTACTGCCACAAGATGAGGCGGAATACGCAATGGATTCCGTCGCGCGGGCTGCATGCGTCCTCGCCGAAGAGATCAATGCGCACACGATCATTTGTGCAACGCTCTCCGGTCGGAGTGCGCGATATGTTGCGAAGTATCGATTCTCAAAACAAGTGATTGGAATGTCGACCGACGATTCCGCGCTGCGGAGAATGGCGTTCTATCACGGAGTAATTCCTCTTAAGCTCGAAGAGATCAAAGGCTTCGACGAAACACTGAACATGATGGTCGCCATCGGTCAACGACGGGGCGTGATCGATAACAATGGCTGGGTTGTAATGACAGCAGGCCATCCGATCTTTCAGGTGAGCCACACCAACATGATCAAGGTGCATTATGTCGGTCCCGCAGAGACGCCTGCGATAGTGTAGGCTGTGGTCTAGATCGTTTTCGATTCGGAGACTTGTGTGCATGGCGAACGGAACAACCCCTGTTTCCAGTTCTTGAATGCTGTCAACACTATCCGATTATCCGTTCAACAAATGAATTTACGACAGCACTCGCATAATCCGTTCAACGAAAAATTTCCACTTGTACTGGCACTCTGCGTGCTGCCGATGCTCGCGGCTTGTGCGCACGCTCAACTGATTTTTCGCGGACCAATCGTTGGAGCATTGACAGATTCGAGTGCACGCGTAACCATCGAAACATCGGCACCTGCGATCGTAGCGATCGAGTACTCTACAAGTTTGGATTTTAGTCAGAATGTTCGTCGCTCCTTAGTTGGAAGCACGACGGTTGCGAATCATCTCTTCACAACTGTCGATCTGATCGAGCTCGCACCATCACAGCGCTATTTTCTGCGACCGGTAGTCAATAACACTCCATCATCATTTTTGACTGAGCGTTCTTTTCGAACCTTCCCGACGCATGCTATCGACACCGGATTTACTTTTTGTTTCGGATCATGTCAGATGCAGGCATTGAGCAAACGCCGATCAGGAGTGTTCAGCCAGATGCGCAAAGTTGACCCGCTGCTGTTTTTGCAGATCGGTGATTGGGCATATCCGGATGAAGCGATCGGGGCGAACTTTGCGGACTCGGATTCGCTCATCGCGAAATCGTATGAGATCAAGTACGATCCTTCACACGGAATGGATTCGCTTGCAGCTGGCCGTGGTGTTGATTACATCTACGATGACCACGATTACGTAGGCAACAACGCCGACGGAACCTCGCCGAACAAGCTTCGAGCTGTCGGCGGGTATGAAAACTATTTTCCGCATTATCCTCTCGCGAATGCTGCGGCCGGACTTTGGCACTCGTTCACGGTTGGCAATGTCGAGTTTTTCGTGCTCGATCTTCGTAGTGAACGTTCACCGAATGCCGAGGCGATTGTGCAACAATCCGGCAGTTATGCCTTCGCACCACCGAGTGGCCACTCGATATTCCGTGGCACACACACGATCGGCGAAGATCAGAAAACGTGGCTACTGAATTCTCTCAAGCGTTCGAAGGCACGATGGAAAGTAATCATCTCCTCTGTCACTTGGAATCCGAGCGCTGAGCAAACGCTGCCGTTGCTTGTTGCGTATGCGAATCTTAAGCACGATGCGAGTAAGCTTTATGAGGCGGTTGACAAATGGGCCGGTTTTCCGGAAGATCAAGATTCTATTCTTGCGTTCGTGAAGCGTGAAGGGATCAAGAACATTATCGTTTGTTCCGGTGATGTGCATACCGGCATGATGGATGATGGCGCACATTCTATTTTTCCGGAGATCGTCTCTGCAAATCTCGAAAGACCGAATTCAAATTTGCTGACACAGCTGGATAGTGTTGGCTTGAGCAAATATTGGAATCGAGGTGGTCAGCGTAACGACACGACAAATAGCTACGGACGCATCACCGTTCTCACATCCCCTAAACATGCACTACTTCTGGAAGTGGTGAACGAGCACGATTCCGTTGTTGCACAAACGCTCGTTGCTGATAGCAGCACGAGCGCTGCGGTTGCAAACGTGGTGAAACCGCATGAGATAGGAGTAGAACTCACGGATCATGTAACGACCGTGTTTGCTACCGTGACAATCGAAAACGACGCGGACGCCCGCGTGTACATCATTGACGAAGCCGGCCACGAGGTCCGACACATTGCCGACGGACTTTCGCAGGGCGGCTCCTGGAAATTCCAAATCGGCAAAGAAAATCTTCCAAGTGGCATCTACTTCTTCACGCTCCAGACCAAAAATGGTCAGAAGTGGAGCAAGAAGTTTATGGTGGTGAAGTGAGCGGATACCAAAAGAAGGTTGGCCCATAATCCTTAAAGAGTGATGCATCGGTGCGTGATCTTCGCCCAGTGGGTTGCTATCTCAAAGGCAAAGGGCATTCTCATCCATCCCCTACTCTCTGACCAAACCTGCTTGTCCCCCCGATGAGACTTCTCTTAGAAGTGCTATTCACCTGTGTCTCCGAACCGCAGGGTGAGATCGGTCGTTAGGGATGCGTATGTTGTGAAGCTGTGCAATTTATAATATGGTGTAGATACGCATCTCGGCGGGACCTACAATTATGTGTTGCTGACTAATTCAGCGACGGAGTTCGAATGCTAATACTATTCCAGGATTCAATCCTATGAGGCTCTACATAAAATATATGGTGAGCCAGCGTTGTAAGCTGATGGTAAAAGCCGAGTTGGAAAAACTCGGACTGCATTACTCGCTTGTTGAACTCGGTGAAGTAGAGATCACAGAGGATATCAAGCAAGCGGAGCGCGAGCAATTGGCCGCTCATCTAAAACGCTCCGGACTCGAACTCATGGACGATAAAAAAGCGATACTGATCGAGATGATCAAGAATGTCGTCATAGAGGCGATCCATTACTCCGATGAGGTGATGAAGGTGAATTTTTCCGAACACCTCAGCGCAAAGCTGGACTACGACTACACCTATCTTGCGAATCTCTTCTCCGAAGTGGAAAGCACAACGATCGAACACTTCGTGATCGCGCATAAGATCGAGCGAGTGAAAGAGTTGCTCATCTATGATGAACTCACGCTCACGGAGATCGCCTTCAAACTACACTACAGTAGTGTGAGTCACTTATCGAATCAATTCAAGAAAGTTACCGGACTTACGCCAAGCTTCTTCAAGCAGCTAAAGCACAAACGCCTCGGCACACTCGAAGAGCTTTAATCTGCTCTCGCCGCATCCTTAATCGTTCTCCACCATCTTTGCGAATGTGTGAATCATGCAACCTATTTCCGAAATTGTATAACACTCTCGGCTCCGCTTCTTCGTATTTTTGATTTGGGGTAATGTGTCAAAGAGACTCATAAGACTCTTTTGACGCGCACGCAACTGCACTTACCCATCTTCTTCTTTTTTCGTGATCTTCATAAACTAGATCCCTTCCCCACAGCGGTCTCTGGAGACCTTGGGCGGTAGTTGGGAATTTGAATCGTGCCACTCGCCAATGCGTCGGCCTGACATCTATAAATACCCGTGATTTTTATTTGAAGTTAATACATTACAACGTTGATTAAAATGATACCTAGTACAAATCTTGGAAAGCAGGCGACGCTTCTTGTCGCGTTTCTTCTCCTTCTTCTTACGAGCGCAACTTCATTCGCGCAGACCCCACCTGCACTTGGCACAGCATCCACTTACGGAGCTTTCAGTGGCAACGGCGCGATCGATAATACCGGTCTGACAATCGTCAATGGCGACATCGGCACCTACGTCGGTTCGTTCACAGGTTTTCCACCGGGAATTTACACCGGCACGAAGAACGTAGCTAATGCTGCCGCCTTGACTGCTAAGAACGACCTGACACTTGCCTACAATTCTTTGAACGATGCAACACACGCTGTCATTTTTGACACAGCGATCAGCGCGACAATGGGCAACGGACAGGTGCTCACACCTCGCACGTACGGCAGAAGTGATATCACGACGCTTGCGGGCACTCTGACCTTTGATGCCAAAGGCAATACCGCGGCTGTATTTATCATTAAGATTAGAGCGGCGTTTAACGTTTCGGCGAAGACGAAGATCCAACTTACGAATGGTGCACAGGCCGCGAATATCTATTGGGCCGTCGATGGTGCAGTAAGCATACTGGATAGCTCCACTTTCAAAGGGACGATTCTTTCCAACGGTTCGATCCATCTCTACACAGCAACAATGCTCGAAGGTCGTGCACTTGCTGTCGTTGGTGCGATCACGCTTGCTTCGAGCATCGTGACAATGCCGGTTGCTGTTACCAACTCGCTCGTCATCATCACACCTGCCAAAGGCGATACGATTAAGGGCGGTACGCAGAACTATCAGATCACTTGGAGTGGTACGGGAATTCAAGCACATAAGACTTTTGAGTTTTCACTCGATAGTGGACTTACATGGACGCTGATCGACACGATCAATTCAGCGACCTTCACGCACAACTGGAATGTTCCGGACACAGCATCGAAGAAGGCACTTGTTCGCATCACAGACGCGAATAACCTTCGTGGTGTTAGCGGATTATTTGTCATCACCTCGAGCAAATCGGCAGGTACACTTGTCGTAGTTCGTCCTGCACTTGGTGAGATCATCACCGGCGGAACAATGAATTATCAGATCACCTGGACAGGTGCAGGTATCAATGCGAAGAAGACGCTTGCGTTATCGCTCGATAGTGGCCTCACGTGGACACCGATCGGTACGCTGAACGCTGACGTTATGAGCTATAGCTGGAATGTTCCAGACACAGCATCAACGAAGGCACTTGTTCGTGTCACTGACTCGAGTGGAACAACCGGCACGAGCGGACTCTTCACGATCAAATCGAGCAAGGGGACTACCACTACTATCGTTGTTGTGAAGCCTGCACTTGGCGAAGTCATCAACGGTGGCACACAGAACTATCAGATCACATTTACCGCGACGAATGCGACGCCACTTAAGCGCTTCGAGTATTCACTCGATGGCGGTGCAAACTGGACACTTATCGGCTCGATGAGCTCTAACGCACTTGCTTACACGTGGCCAAATGTCCCGAACGTCGCAACGACGCAGGCACTTGTACGCATCACAGATTCTTTGGGAGCAACCGGCACCAGCGGTCTCTTCACGATCAACAAGACTCCGGGTTCAGGTTCAATCGATGCGGTCACGCTTAGTGGCTTAGATTCGAAGAATAATATCGACAACAACAAGTCGCTCGGTATCAGCTGGTCGTACACAGGCGATATCGGCACGACGGTCGAAGTCGAGTATTCGTTCGATGGCATTACATGGAATCACATTGCGACATTGCCAGTCACTGATCAACCATCGACCACGTGGATGACACCAGTTACAGGCTCATACCCGACTGCGTACATCCGTGTTACAAGTTCGAAAGGCATGACGAAAACATCGGCTCCATTCTCCATCGGATTGACGAATGCAGTCTCGTTGAATGCAGCAACTTCAGGATATTCGGTTTCCAACTATCCGAATCCTGCGACAGATCGTATGATGATCAACTTCGTAATTCCGGTTCAATCCGAAGTTTCGATCACGATCACAGACGCGCTCGGACGTGCAGTCGGTACGATTGATGCGAAACACTTTAATGCAGGCAACTCCAGCATTTCCCTCAATACAGCAAAGCTCGCTGCGGGTATGTACACGTACACACTTCAGGCCGGCACAACGCGTATCGTTGGCAGAATGAGCATCATCCGTTAATCCATAGAGCACGAGTTCGCAAGAAACGCCAACCGAATTCTCCAAGACTCCGACCGGTCTCGAAGCTTGCTTCCAGGCCGGTCGAAAGGTGGGGGTTCGGAGGTGTTAATCGCAAGCGTAACCGGTGATGCGAGGTACGAAGCGATTCCAACATAGAGACGAACGTATCTGCGTTGGCCCAACATCCTTCACACGTAGCCCAAATTTCAATACACATCTTTCCTCGACATGCACTTATATATTCGGTCGATGGTGAGCTTGCGCTGTAAGCAAGTTGTGATAGCGGAGCTGGATAAGCTTGGCCTACATTATACCTCGGTGGATCTCGGCGATGTCACATTGGACGCGATGCTTTCGATCTCGGAGCGCCAGCAATTATCGATCGCATTACAACGCTCCGGATTAGAGTTGATGGAGGATCGACGAAACATTTTGGTTGAGCGGATCAAGAAGGTGATCATCGAATCGATCCATTACTCAACCGAGGCGCTGAAGATTAACTTCTCGGACCATCTGAGCATCAAGCTAAATTACGATTACACGTATCTAGCAAACGTGTTCTCCGATGTTGAACATAACACGATCGAGCACTTTATCATAGCGCACAAGATCGAACGAGTGAAAGAATTACTTGTCTATGATGAACTTACACTGACCCAGATCGCCTACACGCTGCATTACAGTAGCGTTTCACATCTATCCAATCAGTTTAGAAAGGTCACCGGTCACACTCCGAGCGAGTTCAAGCATTCGAAGGAAAAGCGAACCGATATGCTTGAAGAGATAGGGGACTTCGAACGAAGCATTCAACCCCAGAGGACTGGATCGGAAGAAAGCAAGATCGCTCACTAATACTCATCTATTTGAAGAAAGCTACTTGTCGTGCACAACACAAATGCTCCCAATTAGACGTGATGAATACATTGTAATCGTTAATGTGTGAATCATGTAACAAATACCCAAAGTTGTGTAACAAATCCAAGCAGGGCACTTCGTATTTTTGTCGAGTAGTGATACCACAGCCTCATTCAAGAATTATTTTCTGAATGTTTCTGGAGTATTGCAGAAAAAAATGCTTATCGAAGAAAAGGAGATCTCTATAGATCTTTACGTTACTCCCCCAAAGGGAAAAATGATGCACTCTGAAGTCAGCCGCGAACTTTTGAACCCACCGCGCCTTCAAAGCACTCTTTCTTTGCTAACCACTGCCAAAAGGGTATATACGAGCTGAATGTGATCGCCTTATGGTGATTCAATCAGTATCGCTCTCCTTTTGTAGATTAATACGATTACGAATAGATAAAAATGACATACGTTACAACGTTCGGAAAGCACGCGGCGTACCTTCTTGCGCTCCTTGCAATCCTGGTTCTCACCGTCGGTGATACCTTTGCCCAGACCCCTCCGAATCTTGGTACGGCAGCCTCGTACGGTGCATTTAGTGGCGCCGGAGCAATCGGCAATACGGGTTTGACAGTCGTACACGGAGATATCGGCACCTACGTAGGTTCCTTCACCGGTTTCCCTCCCGGACAATATACCGGTGCGAAGCACGTCGCTGACGCAGCTGCGCTTGCCGCCAAGAATGATCTCATTCTTGCGTATAATTCGATGAATGATGCAGCACACGCGATCATTTTCGACACCGCGCTGAACGCGACAATGGGCAACGGTCAAGTGCTGACGCCACGCACCTACGGACGCAGTGATCTTACCACAATTTCCGGTACGCTGACGTTTGATGCAAAGGGAAATACCAATGGAGTCTTTATCATTAAGATTCGCGCAGCGCTGAATGTCTCTGCCAACACACACATTGTTTTGATCAATGGTGCTCAGGCTGCAAATATCTATTGGGCTGTCGATGGTGCAGTAAGCATTCTCGACAATTCTACTTTCAAAGGTACGATCGTTGCCAATGGCGCGATTCATCTTTATGGTGGGTCTACACTTGAGGGCCGCGCACTTGCAGTTGTTGGAGCAATCACACTTGCTTCGAACTACGTATCGGGTCCGGGCGG
This sequence comes from Kapaibacterium sp. (SeqCode), assembly GCA_039923455.1. Taxonomy (GTDB): domain Bacteria; phylum Bacteroidota; class Ignavibacteria; order Palsa-1295; family Palsa-1295; genus JBDTCS01. The sequence continues at coordinate 14,356 of JBDTCS010000172.1, forward strand.
AGTTGTGCCGGCAAATACATTGGTCGTAATTACGCCTGCGCCCGGTGACACTATCCGAGGTGGAACACCAGGATATCGCATCACATGGGGCGGAGCAGGTATCGCTTCACATAAGACATTTGAGCTTTCGCTTGATAGTGGATTGACTTGGACGACGATCGGCAGTATCACCGCCGATACGTTCATGTACGCTTGGAATGTTCCGGACACATCCTCCAAAAAGGCGTTTGTCCGTATTACTGATGCCAACAATCTACGTGGCGTTAGCGGACTTTTCACGATTGCGAGCAGCAGACCGCCTGCATCTATCATCGTAGTACATCCTGCACTCGGTGAGTTGATCACCGGCGGAACACAAAATTTTCAGATCACATGGACCGGTGCTTCGATTGCTCCTCAAAAAACGTTCGAGTTATCACTCGATAGTGGCTTGACATGGAAGCCGATCGGCACCATTACCGCGGATACTTTCGCGTATGGCTGGAATGTGCCCGATACTGTTTCGACACGCGCACTTATCCGCATTACCGACAAGAATGGTGTGACCGGAAAGAGTGGTCTCTTCACGATCAGGTCGAGCAAACTCGTTGTAGTTCGCCCTGCACTTGGTGAGATCATTACCGGCGGCACAAAGAACTACCAGATCACTTGGACCGGCTCTTCGCTCACTGCTCAGAAAACCTTCGAGTATTCACTTGATGGTGGTCAGACGTGGAAGCCGATTGGTACGATCACGGCCGACGTGTTTGCATTTAGCTGGAATGTTCCGGATACATCCTCGACAACTGCATTAGTCCGCATCACGGATAAGAATGGTGTTACAGGAACGAGTGGTCTCTTCACGATCAAGTCGACTGTCGTACCAGTGAGTTCGATCGTCGTGACGCGTCCAGCCGCAGGCGAGATTATCGCTGGTGGATCGACCAACTACCTGATCACCTTCACGGCCGTTAATACGACACAGCAGAAAATGTTCGAGTATTCACTCGATGGCGGTGCGATCTGGAACTTCATCGGAATCCAAACTTCGGATGCACAGACCTTCAATTGGCCGAATGTTCCGAACGTTGCGACTACGCAAGCGCTTATTCGCATAACAGATGCAAATCTGGTTACCGGCGTCAGTGGCTTATTCACGATCAAGGTAACACCGGGTATTGGTTCGATCGATGGAATTACGCTTGATGGCCTTGATAGCAAGGGCAATATCGACAACAACAAGACGCTCGGTATCAGCTGGACCTACACACCGGACATTGGCACAACGGTCGAGATCGAGTACTCGCTGGATTACACTGCAACGTGGAATCACATCGCAACACAATTAGTCTCCGACCTTGCTACTACACATTGGCTTACACCGATGACGGGTTACTACAATCCTGTATTTATCCGTGTCACAAGTTCGAAGGGCATGACGAGAACATCTTCGCCATTCTCGATCGGAACAAAATCGGCAGTATCGGCGAACGCACCGACCGCCGGATACTCGGTATCGAATTATCCGAATCCTGCGAATGATCAAGCTACGATCAGCTTCACACTTCCCGTTCAGAACGACGTTACCGTAACGGTCACCGATGGACTCGGACGCGAAGTTTCAAGAGTAGTATCGAAACATTTCAATGCCGGCACATCGAGCATTGCGTTGAATACTTCGAAACTCGCAGCAGGCATGTATAGCTATTCTGTTCAGGCGGGCACCACGAGGCTCTCCGGCAGAATGAGTATCGTACGATAATACGAATGTAAGAAGCGCCCGCAAGGGCTACGCCAACTCCGAGGGGAGCTCGGAGTTGGTTAGTTTTTCCTGGAGGGGATTTGTAACCTAACACAAAAACGAATGCAGAAAACAGCTACAATGTCGTTGGTGCTTCTAAAATAAGGTGTTTCCTTTTCAATAGATTTATTTCAATTGCAATCGAGCGAAGCGACTACATTCGCTTCCTCTTCCTGAATTTGGATCCTACCATTTTGCGATCGGGTCAATGGCCCGGAGGTGCAGAGCGGAAAGGTTTGAACGGGAAGATGTTCTTTTCAAAATAACATATAATGACACATCAAAATAATATACAGCCGCAGACGACCTCTGCGACTAACGTGAAATCTTTCGCGAAGCGTACACTTCGCAATGTTGCGATCTTTGCAGCGCTGCTTCTTATGGTAGGTAGCGCGAATGCGCAATCTGTCGGTGGTCGTATCGCATTCGGTATCGATGCCGGTGGTAACAAGTACTACGGTGACTATACCGACAATCAGTTCGCATTCCACGGTGATGCTTTCATCCGCTGGAATATTCTCGATTACCTTTCATTGCATGCGGCCTACAATGGCGGTCAGTTGAAGTACAAAGCCACTACGGCCGGAAGCATTGCTAACGAGAAGAGTCTCTTCCCGAACAGCTCGGCCAGCCCAGGTGTCGATGGCACGATCAACCACACACGTGTTGGCGGATGGGATCTTATGCTTTCGTACAACGTATTCCCAGAACAGACTTTCGTCCCGTACTTTATTGGTGGTATTGAAGCGTTGAACTTCGAGCCTAATGATGCGGACGACAAGAATCTTCGTGGTAATGCGACCGCAGCATACAGCAAGAACGTCATTGGTGGCGTCCTTGGAGTAGGCTTTGAAATGTACATCTCGGACAAGGTTACCTTAAACGGTAAAGGCTTGATCCATTTAACGGGTACAGACTGGATCGATGACTATTCGAACCCTATCACCTACCGCCAGGATGCATTCCTCACGATGGGCTTGGGATTCAGTTATTACATCTTTGCGCCACCACTTCCGATGGCGACTGAGACTACCCCGCAGACGATCCGCAACACGACGAACGTCACGAACAACTACACAACGAACATCATCAAGGGTGATACGATCGTTGTATTCGAGACGGATACCGTCTACAAAATTCGTCCGGTGAAGAACACGATCTACAATTTCCCAGGAACATTGTTTATTGTGAACACGGATGAGTTGAACACAGCTGTCCCAGGCAATTTGCAAAACTTGCGTAACATCAAGACGCTCGTTAACCAGTGCCCGAATCTTACCGTCGAGATTCAAGGACATGCAAGCCATGAAGGCACCGTTGCACGCAATCAGGAGCTTTCCGAAATGCGCGCACGCAAGATCAAGTCTTGGCTCATTGGCCAGGGTGTTAGTCCGAGCAAGATCGTTAGCACAGTCGGCTTGGGAACAAGCGATGATGCTGTGTCTGAACCGACCGGCTCGACCGCTGCACAACTCGAGGCTGCACGCATACTCAACAGACGTATTTCTGTTCGCGTCGTAGAAGGCTGCGAGTAAAAGGTTGTCAATTATATAAAAAAACAATCTCACTCCTTCTTACGAAGGTTTGAAAGCCGCCCCTCGGGCGGCTTTCTTGTTTGTATGATGTGATCAAAAAGTGGTGCGGTCACACGCCAACATTTTCAAATCACCTACATTTTCCATTCACCTACATTTTCAATTCACCTACATTTTCAAATGCTCCATCAAATAGTAGACTAATAGTGCCGGCCAAAAGATTGCCTTGACAACCCCGAGCGCGCCATCCCCGAACGAGGTCGCATGTTGAATAAAATAAATAAGCGCACCAATAAATGCTAATCCGTACGTGCCGCTCGAAACTCCAGCGCTTCGAGTAACTCGCGTTTGTCCGTTGTTCATGTTCTTAGCTCTCCGAATAGTGATCCTGATCTCACACCCTGAATAGTTCTTAAAAATACAACAATGCTAACGATCGCTAAGGCGATCATAATAAGTGCAACAGTAAAACTCGTCGCGAGGCCGCTCCTGTATTCATAGATCACAAGCGTTGCGATCGAGAGTGTCATGGTTGCGCAAAACGTCATGATAGCTGGAGTAAACAAGTATCCAAGTGCATGCCGCCTTTTTAAAAGCAATGCTGTGATAACAAAGCCGGGCAACAAGATAGACAGATCAAGCACATAAACCGGATTCGTCGGCAAACCAGATTCCGCAAGGGCCGCGGGCGTGCTGGAGCTTATTAATGCCGGAATGATCTCGTTCAACCAGAGCATGTAGAATAGCGCTGCAAACGAAAGAAGATAAATCATCGGAAGCGTGACAGATCTCTCAATTGCAAACCAGCCCTTCACATTGAGAGAACCTGTTTGCCACAAAAGATAGATGAGCAAATACGATGCAAGCCCGAGCGTGAAGCAATAGAGTAGAAAGAATGCGTTGAAGTGCAGCGAGAATGCGTAGATGATGAGCGTGTAAATGAGAAAGATCAATTGACCAACGACCGTGAAGAACGCAATCCGAGAGCCACGTAGGTAAAACCAGGTTGCTATCAGCAGTGCCGGCACAGCAAAGCATAGATCAAAAATATCTTGAGCGATTCCCTGAGCTCTCCAATCGGCAGTCTCGTGCAAATAGGTCGCCGGAATGAAGATTCCTCCAAGCGAGATCACCGCGACGAACAACGATAGTAGAATTATCAGGAGCAGAAATATTCTTTGATTCATGATTTGGTATAGGTAATTATATAGGAGATTCCAAACCGCGTTCCAACTCAAAACCGTGGATAAATGACGAAATAAGAGGCTTTTGGAGTTGAGGAGTAAGAATTTCTTACGCTGGAATCAAAAAAGAGCCACCCCGTTTCGGGATGGCTCTTTCGTTTTGATGTGCTCCCTGCGGGACTCGAACCCGCGACCCACTGATTAAGAGTCAGTTGCTCTACCAACTGAGCTAAGGAAGCGCACCAATAATAAAGAAACGCCTTTGAGAGTTCCGTTTCTGTCAATTTTTCGTGTGCCATTCGAAAATGAGCAAATTGGACGGAAACTCAACCCGAGGCTGGGCGTAGGCCTGAAATATTCTTTTCTTAAGCTTTTTTCAAATTTCTCGCAGTTGGCATGCGACTTTTCGCTCTCCGATCCCCTCTCTTACTATGTATCACGCGCGGTACACAATTCAAACCATGAACAGTGTAAAGGACGGGCGAGGCTTCGGAGAGGACGATCACTCTGCGCAGCACCGCACGAAGGGAGATCGCTTCGAATGCTTGCTGAATCCTATTTGGAATCAGCTTGCCCGCTATTGCCACGCAGTAGCCGGTGAGCGCGAAGCCGCGCGTGACCTCATGAGCGAAACGTTACTCGTAGCGTTTCAAAGCTTCGAGCAATTACGCAATGACGACGCTTTCAAAAGTTATCTGTTTCGAATAGCACAACGGTTGAATCATCAGATGCGGAAGCATGCCGCAAGGCACACACCGCTTACCGATGAACTCGCTGGCTATCTCGAACAGCATCATCTGAAAGACGATGGCAAAGCGGCCGAGCGAGCACTCGAAACGAGAGAACTCTATGAAGCACTGAAGTCACTACCGGATAAGCAACGCGAAGCCGTAGTGCTCTTCGAGATTTCAGGGCTCTCGCTCAAAGAAGTACAAAACGTGCAAGGTGGGTCGCTCTCCGGAGTCAAGACGCGAATTGCACGTGGGCGTGAAGCGCTTGCGAAAAAACTTGGTGTTCGAAATATATCGAACTCCGAAACGCCGGTGCGATCCGCGACCACTTCTTCGAGTGCAGAACCCACTACTCCCCTTCGAACAGCCGAACGTGTATTCGCATTTTCGTTAAAGGCAAGACTATGAACGAGCAAAACCCAATCAACCGCCAGTCGAATAATACACCTTTGCCGAAACAAGGGCATTCGCTGGACGAAATTTTTGCTCACGCACAGCACGATGCCGCGCATCTGGAAAGCGAAAGCACGAAGCGTAACCTACTGAGCGCTGTCATGGATATCAGCCAATCATCTTCTCCCGAAGAGATCATACCTTTTGGGAGTAGATTTAATTTCAAATTAGGAGCGACACTCATGACAATTCTGACAACGGGAGCTGCGGTCATTCTGGCTGTTAGCCTACTCAATGGATCATCACAGCCGCCGAGCCCGATCAACGCAAGCGCATCTCAAAAACCAACGACGGAACAATCGATTTTGCAACCGAGTCTTGCGACGCTTACTGCACCTGCATTGGTTAGTGTTGTGCCACAACGAGTCATCAACCACGAAGCAGTTGGCGTAGCGGTTACCCCACGTGTGAAGTTCGACAAGCCTATCCTACCAACTCACGATTCGCTTTTACTTTCCAAAGTTAACTTAGCGGGCCTCAAACTGCTTAGACCAACCCCTGAGCAAATGCGCGAGTTAGCAATCGTCGTGAATATCAAAGGAGATGTTGCATATCTCTTCCACAACGCTGACGAGAATGGGAAAGTGATGCGACACATTTTTCCGCCAAAAGCAGGAATGAAGTTCTCGAGCGCCCCAATCACACAGGAAGATACAAATAATCTTTTCATACCAGGCTTCTATCCTCGCATGGTGACGAACGCCGATGGACAGAAGCGCTTCTTCCATTTCGAGCAAGGTGCCTCGATGAACGCGATGCGCAAAAACATGATCGATGGCAAGGCCGATTCGATGTCCAGCACCAGAATGATGTTTAGCCAATCGCAGGATTCGGAGGATCCATCCGACGATATGGGTGATGCTAATATGCTTATTGCAACACATGTAACTCCACCAGGTGGAAGCGTCCGTAATATCCAAGTGATCGGATCGGAAGAATCTGATCGAACCATAGAAATGACACCGGGGAATGCGAGCAATGAAGAGCTCATGTCGACCATCACCGATAGTACAACTGCCGATGGCACGAAACGGACGATGAAAAATCGTGTCGTTATTAACCGCAGTGTAGCATTGCATGGCGACTTGAATTCGCGTATCGCTCCTGATTCGATGCTACGCCAGTTAGGAGTTGAACACGGTCATGGGAAACGGATGATGATAAGGATGAATACCTCTTCTATTCGAGGCGACACCACTCTGTCACCTCAAGCACTCGAGTTGATGGCTGGGCACTCACGGGTTGAGGCTGATTCGTTGCTACGTCAGTTGGGAATTGAACGTGGGAACACACACGCATTCATGGTGCGAGTTAACGACGGATCCAATCCTCACGATTCACTACATAAGTCTATGAAGGTCTCTAACGTTGAGAGACGAATCGAATTGCTCAGCACAAGTACGGACTCCGGTTCCGGAATGCACCATCGTCTAAATATTGATTCCGTCATCGAACGCGCCTTTGATGAGATGCAAATGCATCAGCCGGATGTCAACAAGCTAATTCCACTGCTTGTGGAAACTCGTGTAAATGGCAAAGCTAACGATCTGATTCTTTGGTACGATGCTACGCCGGAGATTACAAAGGTCTTGGATAACAACTCACGAACGGAGAACGCGATACAGGAGCCAGTTCCAACGAATGGCGCACTGAGTGAAATCAAACTTTTTCCAAACCCAGCAACGAACACTTCCACCCTGCACTATACACTGGCGGCACCTCGAAGCATAACGGTTGGGCTTTACAATCTCTTGGGTCAAAAGCTGCTTGAGCTTGGAAAGCTTTCGGGTCAAGCTGCCGGTTCCGGTGAAGTAAAGCTCGATCTTTCGAGTGTCACGCCGGGTGTTTATCTCGTAGTCGCAAGCACCGACAAAGGCGAGCAGCTTACGCAACGGATTGTGATCGAGCGTTAAGCAGAATGATAAGTTAAGTAGCATCTTTACAACCCAACTTAATCCCTCAAGGCATACAAGAAAGAGCGCTTCGAAATCGAAGCGCTCTTTCTAATTTAACAGCGATAACGTTTTCTCGTTGCGGCCTTAACTTGCCAAGACTTCCGACGTTACATCAAACGAGTAGGTTGCCGGCTCGGCTTCCAACAGACTTTGGGAAGCTTCGCTTAGCTCGGCATGGCTAGCATGCCGAAGGTCGTTTCCCCGCTCGTACTCCACCAAACGCCAGATGGAGTGTTGTACATCTTCCATCGAATCGAGTCCATCGATCACATGAATTCTATCACGATGCTCTTCGGCAAGTTTCATGTAACCCTTCAGCACGTTCTTAAAAAACACCATGCTTTCGGATTCCATACGATCATCGTTCGTCCCTTTGCGGCGTTCGATCGCATTTTCGATCGGTACATCGATCAAAAATGTGAGATCGGGCTCAAGCTCGGCCGATGCGAGTGAATTCACGTGCGCTACATGCGCAAGTGGAATCCCTCGACCGTAACCTTGATAGGCCATCGTAGAATCGGTGAACCGATCACAGATCACAACCGCTTCTCTGGCAAGTGCAGGAAGAATAACTTCCTTCACAAGTTGCGCACGGCTTGCTGCAAAAAGCAAGAGCTCCGATGTATGAGACAATGGGTGATCGTATTTTGTATTGAGCACGATATCTCGGATATGTTCCGACAAACGTGTTCCGCCCGGCTCGCGGATGAGTATCGTTTCAATTCCCTCCCCTTGCAAACGCTCAGCAAGTAATCTTGCTTGCGTGGATTTACCACAACCGTCGATTCCCTCGAAGGTGATAAGCATAGGCTCCCTTTCTGAATGATCCGAATCTAAATGATCCCGACCGTTGAAGAATACTGTGAGAAGAACTGCATCAAGAATCCCTGCTTCGGAGATTCCCCGAAGACGGAGAAACCTGGTGTTTTCGAAAAGTCATTAAAAATTCAACACCTACAATTTAACAATTATTCAGCCAAAGTCAAGTGCCAACGCAATAAAATGTTGAGTATTTATTTTTGACTATTCCTCCAAGCAAAGTGCGGGCCAATCCGTTCAGCGTGGACGAGCCAAATTCAGGCTCAACTTTGCCAAATTGTCTAAAACCGCCGCTAATCGCATTCATCGCGGTATTTTTGCAGCATGTGGAATAACGTTATTGGCCAATCTAGGATAAAGAAAATACTGCGCAGCTCGCTCGAGCATGCGAAGCTTCCGAGCGCCTATCTATTCCTCGGTCCTGAGGGCACAGGGAAGGACGCAGCGGCCCTCGAACTCGCTAAGGCGGTGAACTGCTTGGATGAGTCCAACCTTGGCTTAGAAGCCTGTGACGTATGCGCAAATTGCATTGGAATCGACAATTTTTCTTCCCCCATTCTGACTTTTTTACACGCTCGCCCAAAGCCGAGCGAATCAGTCGGGAATCCCGGACCAAAAGAAGAGGATATCGAGGCAATTCGTGAGCAACTCGCCCTGAAAGCAGCCGACCACTACCACAATCTCGAAATTCCGCGTGCGACCGAGATCCAAGTCGGGCAAATCCGCGAACTTCGGATTTCGATGAGCCGGAGCATGGGAATCGGAAAAAAGCGAGTTGTGATCATGTCGGAGGCCGATACGATGAACCAACAGGCGCAAAATGCATTTTTGAAAACGCTCGAAGAACCGCACGCGAATACGATGCTGATTCTGACAAGTTCGAATCCGCATCGGTTTTATCCGACTGTGCTTTCGCGGTGTCAAGATGTACGATTCGATATTCTCTCCCGAACCGAGATTGCGGAGGCGCTCGTGGATCGCGACGAACTCGATGCTACACAAGCGGAATTCTTATCGAGACTCTCGGCCGGAAGTTATTCCCAGGCGCGATCAATGATCAGCGAGGATATCATTGAGATGCGAAAAGAGATCATCAAGTTTCTCCGCAGTGCGCTCTCACGGAGTCGTAAAACAGCGCTGGCCGAGATCAGTATTTTTCTTCCTAAGGCAGCTGGTGGTTCGTTTATTGAAAAACGTGTTGCAGTCGAACAGCGTCTCTTGTTGCTCACGCTTTGGCTCCGAGATGCGCTTGCTCTGGCGACGAACGCAGCGACACACGTAATCAACAACGATCAACGCGAGGACCTCGATAAGTTCGTAGTCAATTTCGGTAATCCGAGCAAGATCATTCGCGCCATCGGCGCAGTAGAAAAAGCTCAAGGCCTAACGCGCATGCAACTCCAACTCCGCCCCGTGATGATCGGCCTCGTAATGGATCTCGAAGCCGCACTACTCTAACTCCAAAAAAGAAGCGACGACCACTACAGCCGCCGCCAATCATTTCTTAGTGTATCACCAGACCTTTAGGTCTGGTGTAGTCCTGATACGAAGACTGCGGCGGACCTAAAGGTCCGCCGGTACACACGGAGACAGAATGCACTACTCTTTCTTGATGAGCTTGAGCGTTCGCACTTCACCGTCTCCGAGCGAGATGCGAAGGTAATACGCTCCCGAAGCTTGACCGCTCAGATCGAGCGGCAGTTCATGACGACCCGGATTGTAACTGCGGCCAGATTCATCACCAACTACCGTTCGGCCAAGTTCGTCCAATATATCCACCTTCAGATAGACCGCTCGATCGAGATCGAACCGAAGCAGTGTAGTCT
>JBDTCS010000173.1:0-5121 GCA_039923455.1 Kapaibacterium sp. (SeqCode)
ATCCGTATTTTTCCATATATTTAACAATCGCCACGAAACGAACAACGCGATGCATATCGGGAGGCGAATAAATCAGATTGGAAGAGAGACTTTATTTGTCGTACTTGGCCGCGCACGGGAGTTTGAGGCGCAAGGTTAGGATATTGTTCATCTTGTGTTAATGTCCTACTCCGATAGTTTGTATCGGAGTACATCATGTTGCTCCTGCATCGGGAGGTTTCGTAGCACTTCCTAAATCACGGTGGTAATCAGGAGCAACGAAAAGCATGAAAAATGTCTCATAATCAATATGGTAAAGTAGTGGGACGGTGAAGTTCCGGCGTCGTAGCACCGTATTGTTCGAACGTTTTAACTCAAATCTATTTAAGTGTTTTCAAAATATAGAGTTGGTAACCTGCGATGTAGCCTCTTGGCTCAGTCGAAATCGCACCGCTTCCGAAGACGATCATGTTGTCGTCAGGTGACCACTGTGGGAGTACTGAGACTGACGGGCCATGCGTATCGGGTTCGGTATTGAGTACACGTTTGGAAAGAGTTGTTCTGTCAATTACTCCAATCTCCGCAGGGCCTGAGACAGCGCCTCCTGAAAATGCACCGGTCGGATAATTGCCGTATAGGATACTTCTGCCGTCGTGACTGTATCGGAGCCACAATAGTGGGAGCCGTTTTGCAGTGTCGAAACTCACACCCAGAGTATCCAAAATTTGCGAGCTCAGGTTGAATTCAACGGAGTAGGGTAGTCGATTGCTACCAACGGAAGGAATGAGAAGTCTGCTTCCATCTGGACTGATATCGAATCCGTTGATGGTCTCATTTGGACCAAGCTCAGAAATGAAGCGCATCAACCTCGTTCTATGGTGGTTGGAACGTTCGAGCAAATAATATCCTGCATCGAGAGGCGTTTTGTTTGAATCGGAGTAACTTCCGTACGAGTAGTAAATAATATTGTTACTCCCCGGAATATAGACGGCACTTGAAATATTTCCCACGCTATCCAAGATCTCACGTTCTCCGGTTTTCAAGTTGCGCTCTATTAGCAAGCCGATCGACACGGCTGTAGACAACGAATGGACGGTAAGGAGCCGATCTCCGCTTGTGTTGATTGCGAGATCGAGAACGTTCTCGAATGGAAGAAAGAGGGAATCCCCCTTCGACGAATATGAACTATCAATCCTAAAGAACCCAACAGGCCAAGAGGCGTAAATTCTATCTCCGTACCACACAGAACTTTGAAAGTCTCCAAACTCACTATCGACGAGATCTGGATCTTTGAACTTCGTAGGAAGTGCAACAAGGTTGAGGTTTTTTGAATATCTCAAAAACTGTATACTATCTAATGGATTGCCGAACCCTAACGGATTGTTGCGCGGGCCCACGAGTGGGAAAGTATCAAACGAAGACGAGACCAATGATTCGACACCTTTTACGTTTCGTGCAAAATGTACATCGCCTATAAGTTTGGTAAGCCTTTCCTGGTCGCCGCCCGCGATGTAGTGGGAGAATCGATATATGTGCATCACGGAATACTCGGGTGGTGAAAGAGGAGTGAAGCTAAGATTGCTAATGCTATCAACATTAAGAGTTCGCATGCTTCCGTCTTTCAATAAGATATGCATGCTGATTTCTTGAGCGTGTAAACTGCAAGCGAAGATTGATAGGAAGAGTATGATGATGAAGGATTTCATACTCAATGCCTTGCGATAATAAGTTTTCCTTCTCGCACCTCGTTGCCAAGAATTATGCGGTAAAAGTAGATGCCACTTGGAGCATTCATGCCTGATTCATTGTGCCCATCCCAAGTAAGGGTGTTCTGTCCCGTTTCACTCGTCTTGGCATGTAATTGATTGGCGCGCATGTCATAAATATTAACAGTCACAGGACCGGGGGCACGCGTGTCAAATTCGATCTTGGTGCTGGTGACGGCTGGATTCGGAAAGTTCTGCGCGTAGGAGAGGCGATTTGGATTTGTTGGAGATTCTGCAACACCAGCTTTGACTGAATCGAAAGTAACGACCCGAATATCGGAAAGTGCAATTGCAACGACGGTGCCATTCTTTAATTTTACAAGAAGACTGTCGTTAGTTTGTGCTTCCGCTTTTGGCAAAAGCGTTAGAAGGAAGAAGACAAAGAGGATTGTTCTCATTACATTAAGACTGAACTAACCTTAACCACTACCTAAATATACGAAGCAACTTGATTTATAGTTTTGTTATGACGAATTACGCGCAATTTTGAGCAACGAAAAGTTTTGAGGTACTGCTCCGATTTTGGATTCCATTATTCATCCTAACCCGGTCGGCCAAAGTTCGTTGCACTATTGACGTCCTGACCTCAATATATCCGTATTTTTGCATAAATTTAACAATCGCCACGGAAAGAACAACACGATGCATATCGCGAAGCGTATAAATCAGCTTGGAACAGAGACTTCATTTGTCGTACTTGCCCGCGCTCGGGAGCTTGAGGCTCAGGGGAAGGATATTGTTCATCTCGAGATAGGTGAGCCCGATTTCGATACGGCCCCGAATATCATACAGGCGGCGAAGGACGCTCTGGATGCCGGATTCACGCATTATGGTCCAGCACCGGGCTTGCCGGAGTTTCGCAAAACGATTGCGAAGGTCGAAGGTGATCGACGCGGTCTGGAGTTTTCGCCTGATCAGGTTGTCGTGACTCCAGGTGCGAAGCCGATCATGTATTATGCCATTATGGCGGTGGTCGATCCGGGTGATGAGGTGATCTATCCGAATCCGGGTTTCCCAATCTACGAAAGCGCGATCGAACTCGCAGGTGGAATTCCGATACCGCTTCCGCTGAAAGAAGAGAAAGGCTTTAGCTTCGACGTCGAGGATTTGCGCAAACTCGTGACTCCGAAGACGCGAATGATCATTATTAACTCACCACAGAATCCAACAGGCGGAATTCTGACTGAGGCTGATCTGAAAGGTATTGCCGAGATTGCGGTGAAACATGATATCATCGTGCTTGCCGACGAGATCTATGGTCGCATCGTCTATGATGGTTTTACGAATCACACGATCGCGTCGCAGCCCGGAATGGCAGAGCGGACGATTATTCTGGATGGATTCTCGAAGACCTACGCGATGACGGGTTGGCGTTTAGGGTATGGCATTATGCCGGTCGAGCTTGCAGGGATCGTTGCGAAGTTGCAGACAAATGTTGCAAGCTGCACGGCGAGCTTTATTCAGATGGCGGGTAACGAAGCGCTTCTTGGTCCGCAGAAATGGGTGGATGATGTTGTCGAGGAGTTTCGAAAGCGTCGCGATCTGATCGTTGATGGAATGAATTCGCTTCCTGGATTCAAATGCCACAAGCCGCTCGGTGCATTCTATGTGTTTCCGAATATTCGCGCGACGGGGATTGACTCGAAAGAGCTTGCGAACAAGATTCTCTATGAAGGCGGTGTGGCATGTTTGAGTGGCACGTCGTTCGGTGCGTATGGTGATGGGTATCTGAGATTCTCGTATGCGAACTCGATCGAGAATATCGAGAAGGGCATCGATCGCATTCGCAAGATACTCTAACGTTGCTCCAAACGTAGATCGAGGTTGTGTGGTGGGCGCCTGATACACTAGTTATCGGGTGCTCTTGAAATTCCTGTAGATAGAAATCCTGATAGATAGAATTCACTCTAGGAAAAAAACGCATGAAGCGAATTCTGTTCGGCTTTGCCAGTTGTTTGCTGTTTGCATCTCTCGGGCTCCTCGCAACGAGAGCAAGTGCCACAGCACCTCGGACATACTGGCAGCAGCACGTCGCGTATAGTATTGCCGTGACGGTGATCGATTCTATTCACACGCTCGATGGAACGCTCGGCGTGACTTACACGAATAATTCTCCCGACACGCTTCGCGTCGTTTATTTTCATCTGTACTACAATGCATTCCAGCCGGGGAGCATGATGGATGTTCGCTCGCGTGTTATTCAATCGAGACCGGTTGTCGATCGTATTGCGAATATGACGCCTTCGGAAACCGGCCGATATGATATTCGCAACGGCCTCACAGATAACGGTAAAGAGGTGAAGTGGGAAGTGCAGGGGACGATCCTCAAAGTATATCTCAATGAGCCGATACTCCCTGGTGCTACGACAAATCTTTCGATGGTCTATCGCGAACAGATTCCGCTCCTAACAAGGCGCGGTGGTTGGTCGTCGCCGGATGGTGTTGCGTATTCAATGTCGCAGTGGTATCCGAAGGTAGCAGAGTATGATGCCGAAGGTTGGCAGATACAGGAATATATTGCTCGAGAGTTTTATGGTGTGTGGGGTGAGTATCAAGTTGCGATCACGTTGCCTTCTCGCTTTACGGTTGGTGCTTCCGGGACGTGTACGAATCCTGCGGAAGTCGGTCATGGTTACGAACGCATCGCAACCGGTGCACGCGATGGTGTTGCAGCGCCCGAGCCGATGAAGACCGGAATGACAACTTGGCATTTTTATGCGAATAACGTGCACGATTTTGCGTGGGTCGCCGATGACGATTACGTGCATCAATGGCAGACATGGCAAGATACGATCACGATTCATTCGCTCTTTCGTCGCAATGTCGCGGGACTTTGGCGAAACTCGCTTGAGTATACATTGCACGCGCTTAAAACATATACGGAGCTTTACGGTCCGTATGTCTATCGTGATTTCTCGACCACCGAAGCTGGTGATGGTGGCATGGAGTATCCGCAGTTGATTATGATCACGGGTCGGCGTGGGACGTTATCGCTTGCCGGTGTGATCGCGCATGAAGTTGGGCATCAATGGTTTTATGGAATGCTCGGCAACAACGAAAGCCGTGAGGCATTTATGGACGAAGGATTTACAAGTTACGTGACGAGTAAAGCGACGGAGCGTTTGTTTGGTAGGAACCAGATCGTGCCGGGCATAGAGCGTTCGTGGATGGATTGGTTCTTGCCAAAGTTTGATAATCATTCGGATAACTATCGCGGG
This sequence comes from Kapaibacterium sp. (SeqCode), assembly GCA_039923455.1. GTDB lineage: Bacteria > Bacteroidota > Ignavibacteria > Palsa-1295 > Palsa-1295 > JBDTCS01. The sequence goes on from JBDTCS010000173.1 coordinate 4,964, forward strand.
TATCAATCTTACGCAGTCACTGGTTACGAGGAGCCACTCGTAATTCCGCATGATTGGTTTCGCGAAGATATCGGTGCAGGGCAAGTCTACGGCAAGACGCAAGCAATACTCTCGATGCTGGAATACGTGCTCGGCGATAGCGTGTTTGCTCGCGGTAT
>JBDTCS010000174.1:0-40865 GCA_039923455.1 Kapaibacterium sp. (SeqCode)
GCATTGAGCGAACTGATCATCACAAAATTTCCGAAAGATCAACTTTATGTGATCACCTTCGGTGACGAGGCAAAACTTATTACCGTGAGCGAGTTGCCGTTTCTGGAGGTTGGTCCGTTTCACACGAACACGCGTGACGGATTGCGTTTGGCCCGTCGCCTACTAAAGCGAAGTGGTAATGTGAACAAGCAGATTTTTATGGTGACGGATGGTAAGCCCTCGGCGATGTTCGAGGATTCTGGTCGGCTATACAAGAACTCGTTCGGGCTTGATCCGAAGATCATTAACAAAACGCTCGACGAAGCCGAAGCTTGCCGTAGAGAGAAGATCACGATCTCCACGTTCATGGTCGCGCAAGATCCCTATCTCATCAACTTCGTCGAAGAGCTTACGAAAGCGAATCACGGCCGCGCGTATTATTCCGGACTTAATGATCTCGGGCAGTTCGTCTTCGTAGATTATGTTCGCAATCGCAGAAAGCGATACCCTGGTTCGAGAGATTAAGCGTCAACTTATCCAAAATATAAAAAGGCCCGATCGGTTTGTCCCGATCGAGCCCTTTTGTTCTCGAGAGTTATTCTCTCAAAGTCTGATACTCTTAATTTCCTAATCCGAACTGATAGCTAAATCCTGCTTGCAGCGTGGCGATCGCGCCATTTCCAGTCGTGGAAGTGAAGGAATCTGCAAACGTCTTTGTAAAGGGATAGCACGCTACAATCAAAAAACGCAAATCGCTTGTGCTTGCTTCGAATACCGGCACCTCTGCACCAAGTCGAACTTCTAACATGGTGTTCAAGCGACTCGTGGCAATATCCTCTGAAGTTCCGGTTGCACCATGAATCGCGGATTGTGCGGACCCGCTCATCGGGATTCCAATACCCAAGCCCAGGATGAAGTCCTTAAACTTCATTCCGGGTTGTACATTAAAATATGTGAACGTATAATTCGTAAGAATCTCGGCATCATTCTGTGCATGCAAATTCATCCCACGGGAATCGTACAAAAGCCCAAGTTGAAATGCAAAATTTGGGTTAGTACTGTACGCTGTCAGAATTCCAGCATTGAATGCAAACCTTACGTCGGTCTTCAACCCCTGTGGAACATCGCCTGTAAAAACAGAGGCTCCTGCCGTGAATAGGGGTCCTAATGAAAATTTTGGTCGTCCGGTTGAGGTGGTCGCATCTTGTCCTTGTGCGGAGCTAACGGAAAGGAGCCCCGCAAGCAAGATCGCTGCGAGAAGAGAATATGTTTTATGCATGTCTAATGTTCGAAATCATTGTGATAGAGCCGAAGATGCGCAAACGAACTTTGCAGTCGGTAGAGATCAGTGCCGGAACAAAGGTCTATAGTATCGCGAATCCGTCCTACGTTACACTACTTATTTGAAGGGGCTCTCTGAGTTGGAGAGTCCTCGACGAGACAAATATAAAGCAAATCAGGGCGACTTCCCACTTTTTATTTTGTCCGCTTCCGTTTTAGGAGATTATTTAGCAAAATAGGTAAGATCGCTCGACCTTGGATCAAAACTTAGCTCTCCTTCCAAGCCCCGTACAGCACTGCCTTCAAGCCAGAGATCTCGAACGTAATCGCCATCAGCTCGGAACCCAACTTTTACGAATTCACCACTCTGTGTTAGCAGGCGTATCGGGAGTTCACGAAGCCGACCTACGGCATAGGCAGCGATCGCAGTGCTCATGCATCCTGTCCCGCAAGCGAGGGTCTCGCCTTCGACGCCGCGCTCGAACGTTCGAATGCGTAGATACGGACCATCGGCATCTGAACGCAGCTCCGTAAAGTTTGCATTTACACCGACGGGTGCAAAATCAGGATGCCAACGAAGCGTCGAACCCCAACGCACGATGTCAAAATTCTCAAGTGTGCCATTTTCTAGCACACGAAGGTCATCGAAGAACACTATCGCGTGCTGTGAACCAACGTCGACATAACTGGCGGTGATGAAATCTTTTTTTCCGACTCGGATCTTGAAATTGAATTTCATTTTTGTCGGATCCTGGAAATGCACTCGAACGGATTGATCCCCCAAAATCTCCGCGTGATTCACTTTTCCCAAAACCTCAAAATCGGTCTCCGATCCCGAGACTATTCCAAGATCCTCAGCTGCTTGAACAGCGCAACGAGAGCCATTCCCACATAGCGCACCATAACTGCCGTCCGGATTGTAAAAGCGCATACCGAAAGGCGCGAGTGCACTTGGAGTAAGCAGTATCAACCCATCCGAACCAAGCCCGGTCCCTTTACGAGAACATGCTGCACGTACCAGCGCTCGCTCTTCGGATTCCGAGAGCCCCAGTTCACGCTCGAAGGCATTCAGAACGATAAAATCGTTACCGGCGCCAGCATATTTACGAAACGAATGATTCAGCATTTCCAGACTATTTGGTCGTAATATTTGCCTCAAAACCACGATATTGGCTCGGAGCACTCCCCTTTAACGTAAATTTGCAAAAGAAAGTACGATATACGGATTTCAATTATATGAAGATTCACGAACATCAGGGGAAAGAAATACTCCGTCAGTTTGGCGTTCCGGTCCCGATAGGGCAGATCGCCTACTCGGTGGATGAGGCTGTTGAGGCTGCATCGCATCTGCCGACACAGATCGCTGTCATCAAAGCTCAGATTCATGCCGGCGGACGTGGCAAAGGTGGCGGAGTCAAGATTGCCAAGAATTTGGACGAGGTCAGACAGATCGCGAGCGAAATACTTGGCATGACGCTCATCACACATCAAACCGGACCTGAAGGCCGCAAGGTGCAACGTCTGCTCATCGAGCAAGGCGTAAACATCGATAAAGAATTCTATGCGGGAATCGTCCTCGATCGATCGACCGGAATGAATGTGATCATGGTCTCGACCGAAGGCGGTATGGAGATCGAGAAGGTTGCCGAGGAAGCACCGGAGAAAATCATTAAAGTATTCATAGACCCTGCAGTCGGCTTGCGTGATTTTCAAACGCGCGAACTCGCGTTCGCACTCGGGCTTACCGGTGAAGCATTCAAGCAGTGTCTGAAATTCCTGAAAGCATTGTATCGCGCATACGAAGAGACGGATGCGTCGCTCTTCGAAATCAATCCGCTTGTACTCACAAAAGAGGGGACGATCATCGCGCTCGATGCAAAAGTAAATTTTGATGACAACGCGCTATTCCGTCATCCGGAATATGCAGCGTTGCGTGATCTATCGGAAGAAGATCCGCTGGAGATCGAAGCCTCGCGTTCGAACTTGAATTATATCAAGCTCGACGGTAATGTGGGCTGCATGGTTAATGGTGCCGGGCTTGCGATGGCAACGATGGATATCATCAAACTCGCCGGCGGCGAACCTGCGAATTTTCTTGACGTCGGCGGCGGCGCGAATGCCGAGACTGTTGCAAATGGATTTCGCATTATTCTCAGTGATCCGAACGTGAAGGCGATTCTCATCAATATTTTTGGTGGCATCGTGCGTTGCGATCGTGTTGCGACGGGAGTAGTCGAAGCTTCACGCATCGTAAAGCCACATGTGCCGATCGTGGTAAGACTCGAAGGGACGAACGCAGAAGAAGCAGGCGTTATTCTCGAACAAAGCGGCTTGAATTTCCTTGTCGCGAAAGGCCTGAAGGCCGCGGCATTCATGGTTACGCAAGCACTGCACGAATCCGCGGTCGCTGTCTAAGCTAAACAAGCATCAAATTAAAAGGCGCTCTCACAAGAAATTGTGAGAGCGCCTTTTTTAATATCGATTCGTATGGCCTTAATACATCAGAGCCATCGAAATTATTTTATTACCTGCATCATACGTGCTTTGTCGCTCGTCCAAAGCAAACTGCCTGTTGAGGGATCGTATGCGGTAAGCATGAAGAAATATGTACCTGCACTTGCACCGCTCGCAAACTGCTCCGCATTGAGTTCGATCTGATGCGAACCTGCGGTGAAGTTTCTATGCACAACAGGCGTGCTGACAACGCGTCCGAGAATATCCATCACGGTCAGATCCACATTTGCTTGCATCGGAACAGTAAAATGCACAGCGGTCGTCGAACGGAACGGGTTCGGTTGATTTTGTTCGAGTGACCAAGTGCTTGCGGCAGATGCGGTCTTGAACTCGATCTTCTTTGCTTCGTGCGTTGAGCGAATTCCATTCAGCGCTACATCTGCGATACGATATTCATACGTACCTGCGACGCCCGGTGCGTCCGTATAATTGTAGTTGCGCGTTATATTTGAACGCGTTGCACCGCGAAGAGAATTTTGCTCGCGGTAACTTGCGATAACTTCAAAGCCCGTCGGCGTGCCGAGTGCATCAACGGTACGACGCTCTACTTCAAAGCCTGCGTTATCTGTTTCCGAAGCCGTCTTCCAATCGAGCGAAACAAAATCACCCGCTTGCTTCGCTGCGAAGCCATTGAATTCGATCGGCAGCGTGCCATCATTAAAGACGACTTGCGCGTAAATATCATAGGTACCGTTTCGCGTGTCCACCCATGCCGCGATCGCACCGTTCGAGCGTGGTGCGAGGACGACTTGCTTCGCTTGGTAGTTGGCATTCACCGATATTGGAAGCCCCCATGTGGAACTGGTGCCGATTGTCGGGAAAGCACGACGCATGCTGCGATCAACGCGCTGAATATACACCGAGCTGTCACCTACCCCCTTGCGAGCATCGGTCCAAGCCACCATAACGGCGCCATCGCCACACTTAACAGCGGAAAAATTATTTTGTCCGCGAAGCTGATTGCAAACCGATATCGGATTGGTCCCGACAGGCGGTCGAAGATCCGCACCATTCGGTAGCACTCGAGTGAATGAGATGTCTGGGTCGGCAAAGGTGCTCTGATACACAACCAACAATCCGGCATTGTCGAATGGTGAGCCACCTACAGAGTCATCAGAGAAGGCAACAGGCCAGGTTTGATCGCCGACGTAGCCCCAGGTGACATCCGCAGGTGTGTACCAAAGCTTAGTGCTATCCATCTTGATACGATTCGCTCGGATTTCCTGTCCCGAATTTGTTGTCGTTTCCTCCCAAGCAAGAAGGAACTCCTGGCCGTCTCTGGAGACACTAACATTGCGAGAAAGATTTGTATATGTGGCAGCACGATAGATCTCGTTGCCTTGCAATGTGGTGCCACTACCCCAGAGTACGGTACCGTTAGCATCGATACGGGTGCCCCATATTGATTGCGGCACAGCGACATTATTTTGCCAAGCCAAAAAGCAGCCACCAGAGCCGTCATCGCAAAGTCTTGGGCGAAGCTGCTGTGTATTCTGCGTGATTATTGCCTTACCAGTCTTACCCCACGCGACGGTGGTCGGCGTGAGCTTATTCATGTAAAGATCCGGTCGAGTCGCAGTTGCGGTGGCGCGATTATCTTCCCATACCACAAATGCGTTACCGAATCCGTCGTGGCACATATTGACAGTATTCTGATCACGACGCGCGTTTGGGGAATTCGAGGAATCTGCACAGACACGTGCACCGGTTGAAATATAGGCAAGTGTACCATCGGCGCGCACATGTTGGCCGTAAAGATCAATACCATTCGTCGCGGTGCGGTCATCTTCCCACACTACATAGACGCCACCGGAATCGTCCTCCGCAATAACAGGATACCGCTGATTGTAGCCTGTGACGCAGACCGCTACGCCGTTTGTGCCCCACTGAGGGACGCCTTTTGCGTTCAAGTGCTGCGCGTAAATATCCCACGTGCTGGCCGAACGATAATCTTCCCAGACGATGATAGCGCCATCGGCACCATCGGTGCAGATCTTTGGGCCTTGCTGATTTCCGGCAGCAGTGCAGACCGCAGTGCTGGTTACCGAATCAGAGTGCCATTGAGCATTTGCCGTATTTACAAAACATACAGCCAGAAGTAGAAGCAATCCGTAACGATATGACATACGCATTGATGATTTGTTCGACCGATCATGCACAACTCATGCGGCCGACTTTGGAAAACAGATCGGAAAAAAGACAACGAACAATTCACTACTCCTGAATAAACTCTACTGAATACACGGTAGTCGATCCTCAGAAAGGTGACTGTTCGAATGACAAGTAGAGATGGTGAATTCTTGAAATCACCCTCCATGCCTACAAGACACTATAACTTGCCAGTTGCACACAAGCTTCGTGCCAAGCCAGACACCGGCAAATTTTGCGCTCCATAAAGCCGAGTGCTCCTGTGTGCGTCGGAGCTTAAAAAAGTTCTAAAAACAGCACTTTCCGCCGTAAATGTGGCGTTCGATGCCTCAAGTCTGCCTCAAAGCACCTGCGAGTTCAGAGTGCTTGCTCAGAAGCCAATATCCATTATCTTCCGGTTGGCTACAAAACAAACCATCCCGCACCGGCCTCCAGCCTGAAGTGACTCGCCTAAGCACGTGCTGTCCAATTAGCAAGAACGCAGAAACTGTACGGGGTTACAAAATAAGTGTAGAATGCACTTCCGGCTCTGCATTAACCGGATTCATCTGCGCTTGTGATTGGGCGAAGCTCAATCTAGTCCGTAGCGGTCAGAATTTGGCTCCCGGCCTCCACTTCACGGAAAAAATGGAAAAATGAAAAAGCAATATACCTATTCGAAGGCAAACTATAAAAAGTTAACGATGTTTGTAAAGAAATAAAATGCTATGATTCGAGGGCTATACAAGAAATATCGGCGTCAGATTGCGTTCGCATTCATCCTGGTTGTCCTGGAGAATATTGCGTACATAGCGGAGCCGTACGTTTTTGGTAAAGCTATCGATGGGCTCCGAGAGGCTCGGCAGATCGAAGAAGAGGTCGATTCGAGCGTTACCGATATCTCAATCCGCCAGGTTGCCGATTCCGTTCGTGCGCACGTGCTCGATTCTATCCGCACCGTTGATTCGTTGCAACGGCTCGACTCACTCGAGTCCGAAGTCATTCCACCTCCAAACCTACATCCATTCAGCGATCGAGCCATAGCAAATTTGCAAAGAACTCGAGCGGGAAGTAATGCGTACTATACTTTCCATTTGCGAGGGCAACCGCTTGTGCGATATGCGGTGTATCAAATACCCGATCTCCCTGCGCCGGATTCTACCGATGAGGCTGTACCGCTACACGCTGATCCCGATAGCGTTCGAAGGCTCGTAGCACGTCGGGACTCCTTGCGAGGGCGGCAAATTCGTAAGCACTCGCTCGTTAGTCGAAACAAAGAAGCTGCGCGAGATTCGATACGTAAAAAACTTCAGGCAATGCCTCCGGTTGTTCAAAAACCGATAGGCTCGCATCCTTCGAAGTCGATCGGATTTTATTTACCGAAAGAGGTCGGGCCGTTTCTTCCGCCGCTGATTCCGTGGGTGTTGCTCTTTATCATTAACTCTTCGCTCGGAGCGGTTCGAAGACTGTATGATACCAGGCTTTACACGAAGATGTTCGCAAATCTTTCGAGCGATGTTGTTGCGAGGCAGCTTGCACAGGGGGAGGAGCTTTCGAAAGTAGCTGCGAGAAGTTCGATGGCCTGGCACAACATCGAGTTCTTCCAATACAACGTACCCGAATTTCTTGAGCAATTAATCGCAGTCGGTGGAGCAGTTATAGCGCTAGCTATATTTGATTGGCGATTAACGGTCGTCGGGAGTGCGCTTATATTATTGGTCGCCCTTGGAAGTAAGTATTATATGCGTGCAGTGCAAACGATTCAAGTTGCCCTGCACGATCGGTATGAAGATGAATACAACATTTTCAGTACGCGTCAACCGCAAGCAATTCGACAGTATTATACTGACATCGCGGATCTCGAAATCAAGCTCTCAAAACGCTCGACGATCAGCTACGGTGTGATCCGCGTGTTTCTACTGATGATGTTTCTCTTCACACTCTATATCTCGATCGATCTTGATCGCTTCACGATCGGCTCGCTGTACTCGATCGTCGCGTATGTGTGGAGCTTTGTCACCGCGACAGAGTACATTCCGTACTTAGCCGAGAAATGGGTCGCGCTCAAAGATGCATCGAGACGCATTGAGGATAACACGATGTTCGAGGTTGAGGGGGACGAAGAAGAGGAAGAGTAATTAGTGGTGAAAGCAATGTGCTCCGCGACATCACAGTTGCTCTTTCAGCTCGGCCAATGTTTGCAAGGCTTTTAGCGGAGTTAACGCATCAACATCGATGCGGCGCAACGCTTCGATGAGTTGCTTAGCGTGCTGGAGTGTTTCGGCTTCCTCTTGATGTGCTTGCTTGGCGGCCTTGACGCGAGTTTCGAACGCGAAGGGAATCGCACGCTGAATTTCCGCATCGGCAATACGCAACTCCGTCTCTTCGAGCGATCGCAAAACTTTTCGTGCTCGCACAATCACCTCTTTCGGAATTCCAGCCATCGCGGCTACCTCGATACCGTAACTATGATCTGCGTAGCCGGGCGTGATCTTATGGAGAAAATGTACTTTGCCATCGGCTTCACGGACTTCGACTTTCAGATTCTGAATTCTCGCGTAACGATCAGCGAGGACATTCATCTCGTGATAGTGCGTTGCAAAAAGTGTTCGCGCACCAGGGATATCATCGTGAATGTATTCGGCAATAGCCCATGCGATCGAGAGGCCATCAAAGGTCGATGTGCCGCGACCGAGTTCATCAAATAGCAACAGCGAATCCTTCGTCGCGTTGTTCAGAATATTTGCAGCCTCATTCATCTCAACTAAAAAAGTGGATTCGCCACCGGCAAGATTATCACTCGCACCAACACGTGTAAAGATACGATCGAGTATCGAGAGCGATACACTCTCGGCAGGCACGAACGACCCGACATGCGCCAGATACGCTATGATCCCAGTCTGCCTTAGATACACCGACTTACCCGACATGTTCGGTCCCGTGATGACAAAAAACTCGTCCGAGCCGGGTTTGAAGTTCACACTGTTCGGAGTGAATCTTCCACCGATCGGTAACAGCTTCTCGACCACCGGGTGTCTGCCTCGATCAATCAGGAATTCACCTGTGTCATTAAAGTGCGGGCGTGTCCATCCGTTACGCGTCACTTGCAACGATAACGCAAGGAGCACATCGGCAAGGCCGATCAGGTGTGCGTTGCGTTGCAAGCGCAAGGTATCTTGCAAAATACGCGCACGAAGTTTTTCGATGAGCTCTCGCTCCAGCGTGCTCATGCGCTCCTCGGCACCAAGAATTTTTTGCTCGTATTCTTTGAGTTCGGGCGTGGTGTATCGCTCGGCGTTTGTCATCGTCTGACGCCGCTCGTATTCCTCCGGTACCTTCGCACTATTGACTTTGCTGACTTCGATGTAGTATCCGAAGACATTATTAAAATCGACTTTCAGCGAGTTGATACCTGTGCGCTCACGCTCGCGCATTTGTATCTCCATCAGCTTTTGACGACTGTTACGCGTGAGTTCGCGAAGCTCATCGAGCTCTGCATTTGCGCCATCGCGAATCACGCCAAGATGTGCTTGTGTAGGTGGTGGCTCCGGATGAATTGTTCTATCGATCTCCTCCGAGAGCTGATGCAGAGGATCGATATCTTGCGCGATACGATGAATCATTCCCTCTGCGTCGGCATCGCTCATCTCGTTCAGCTTCAGAAAGGCTTCTTTGATAGCCGGAAGATGCCACAGTGAAAATTTTAGAATTAAGAAATCACGAGGAGAGAGAATGCGTGTGCTGGAAAAACGACCAAGCAAACGCTCGACATCACCCAGCTCACGAAATTCCATGTGCAACCTATCGCGCTCTTCACGAAACTTCGAAAGCTGTTCGATCGCGTCGAGGCGCTTGGTGATTAGCACTTTGTCGCGCACCGGCCACGAGATCCACTTACGCAAAAGTCGCGCACCCATCGGCGTACTGGTAAGATCGAGCACCCCAAGCAAAGAAGCATCGCGATCGTCGTGATTCATCGAGCTCGCGATCTCAAGATTGCGACGCGTCGAGGAGTCGAGCATCAGATAATCACTTGCATCATATCGAGCAAGCCTGGTCACATGACCAAGTGTAGTGGCCGAGCGAGTCTCGCGAAGATAATCGAGCACTGCGCCTGCCGCGATGATGCCGAGTGTCATATCATCGACGCCAAAACCTTTTAGGTTCGTTGTGCCAAAATGCTGAAGCAAAAGTTCGCGAGCAGTATCGGCATGGAAAATCCAATCATCACGCTTCGTGATCGAGGGCTTGCGTTCGAGTGCGATAAAATATGGAGCGAGCTCAAGCTTCGACGCATCTTTGCGAGCTGTGAGAATCTCCGAAAGTCCGATCGCTTCGAGATGCTCGACCAAAGCATCCTCCGAAAGTTCGCCGGTCACAAATTCGCCCGTCGAAACATCCGCGTAGGCAAGCCCGACCATTCCACCCGCGGTCGCGATCGCACCGACATACGTGTTGCGCCGAACTTCGAGCAATTTCTCACTTGTCTGTACACCGGGAGTTACGACCTCGACCACGTCGCGCTTGACGATCCCTTTTGCGAGCTTCGGATCTTCGGTCTGTTCGCAGACAGCAACGCGGTAACCGGCGCGGACCATCTTCGGGAGATAGGTGTCAAGTTGATGATGCGGAAATCCGGCAAGTTCTATTTCGCTTGCGGCACCGGCACCGCGCTTCGTGAGAATGATACCGGTAACTTTCGCAAGAAGAATCGCGTCCGAACCAAACGTCTCGAAAAAATCTCCCATGCGAAAAAAGAGCACCGTGTCGGGGTACTTCTCTTTGATCGAGTAGTACTGCGTCATGAGCGGAGTTTGCTTGTCCGCAGCTTTCTTATCGTTGACTTTTTTGGGAATCGTTGCGTCGGCTTCCAAGGGAGTTGTTCGTCGTCAGTTTTGTGATGAAATGGATCACGCTCGTCGTGGCTCAATAGAACTCTCCCTCCGTTCTGCCAATTCCCACAATTTGGCGTTCATCCAGGCGGACAAACTTAATTCACCAATCCCATCCTCACACGGAGAAATTCTGCCATTTTTGTAAGATATCAAAGCACGGACACAGCGAAGTCATGAAGTTTTACCATAATATTAGCAAACTATATACCCCCATCGGCTTCACCCGAGCGAAAGGGGCTTTGGCGATGGGGCAAATTCGGGAGATAACGAACGCTGCCATACTGACGGACGATGATGGACTTATTGAAGCGGTCGGGACGTACGCTGAAGTCGCCGTTAAGCTCGCTGCGGCACCGTGGTCACCGGACGCGATCAATTGTCGCGGACTCGTCGCGCTCCCTGGTTTTGTCGATTCTCACACACATGCGGTTTTCATGGGTGAGCGAAGCATGGAATTCGGTCTCCGAGCCGAGGGAAGGAGTTATCAGGAGATCGCCCAAGCCGGTGGTGGCATTCGCAGTTCGGTCGAGCAAGTCCGAGGGGCTACGGCTGAGCAAATCGCAGATTACTCGCGCAAATACATTCTGAGCGCACTCAAGCTTGGTACGACTACGCTGGAAGTCAAATCGGGCTATGGTCTCACCGCCGAGTCAGAACTTGCCCTCCTTCAAGCCGCGGCACAACTTGGCCGAGAGACTCCGATGGAGATTCATACGACTTTTTTGGGTGCGCACGCAGTGCCAAAGGGAGTTACGCAAGCCGACTATGTTCATCAAGTGATTCACGATCAGCTTCCGAAAGTTGTGAAGCAAAACGCGGCTGCGTTCTGCGATGTGTTTTGTGATGAAGGGTATTTTACTAACCAAGAGACACGCGAGATCTTACTCGCAGCTGAAAACTCTGGCCTCAAACTCAGAATGCATGCTGACGAACTTGCCGATACCGGCGGAGCTAGCCTCGCGGTAGAGCTTCGTGCATATAGTGCTGATCACTTGCTTAAGGTGAGTGACGCAGGAATTCAAGCACTCGCGGCATCTGATCGGACTATCGCGACGCTGCTCCCAACAACTGCGCTGAGTCTCCGAGCGCCTTACGCACCCGCGCGAAGCCTAATCGATGCAGGTGCGGCAGTAGCTATTGCGACCGATTGCAATCCGGGAAGTTCGATGACCGAGAACATGCAATTCGTGATGACCTTAGCGGTGATCGGAATGCAAATGTCCGTTCAAGAGGCGCTCACCGCCGCAACATTGAACGGGTCCGCAGCGCTTGGTCTTGAACGAACGCACGGCACTCTTGAGCTCGGTAAGCGAGCCGACTTCGTGCTTTATGATATTCCGAGTCTTGCGTACCTGCCCTATCACATTGCCGTGAGTGACGTGATCTCCGTAATAAAAAATGGAATGATCGTTTCAGGAGAGCAATTGTGAGACGTTTGCGTTACACCAAGCAGTCGCATAGTTTTATTCGCACTCATGGCACGCAGTTTAACCCGCAAAAAGTCACAGTTTGATCGACCGGATGGCCAGGAATCGAAGAGTTTCGATTTCACGACCTTCCTTTCTGTCGTGCTTTTGACCGGCGCAGGATTTATGGCGATCTATAGCGCGACCTATGCAGCGCAGATGAACGACCGATTCACGTTGCAGCTTTATTTTGCTGCCGGTGGCGTCGTCGCACTGCTTATCGCGGCATTCATTCCGGTGCGTTGGTACTCGCTGGCGGCCTATCCGTTCTATGCTATCTGTCTTGTCTTGCTCGTCTTTGTGGCGATCAAGGGTAAGCTGGTGTATGGTCACCGAAGTTGGATCGCAATCGGCACGTTGCAATTTCAGCCGTCGGAGTTAGCGAAGCTTGCAACGATGCTGACACTCGGAAGGTATCTCTCCGAAGATCGTGACTTGCGTAACATCCTTCAGCTGGTAATAACATGTGCGATCGTGATTGTGCCGGTTGGTTTGATCATGCTCGAGCCCGATCCCGGAAGTGCAATAATATTTCTCGGACTTCTCGCGGCCGTGTTGCTTTGGTCCGGTGTAGATCTATTCCTGCTTTCTGCGATCGCTGCTCCTGTGATTGTTGCAGTGCTCTCGCTTTTTGGCACTACGCCGATGCTTATCTCGGTTTTTGCCGGTGGGTTGTTGATCTTCTTTGTCTTTCGAAGAAATCTGCTCGTTACGGTACTTGCATTTTCGATGGTGATCGGTGTCGCTTTTTCGACGAATTTTATTTACGATCACCTGCATCAATATCAACGTGATCGTGTGCAGGTATTACTCGATCCCGAGCTTGATCCTCTTGGTGCGGGTTACAACGTCATTCAAACCCGCATGGCTATTGGCTCCGGTGGTATCATCGGAAAAGGTTGGCTTAAAGGGACGCAAACGCAATTGCGGTATGTACCGAAGCAATGGACCGATTTTATTATTAGCGTACCAGCCGAAGAATTCGGATTTATTGGTTCTGTGGTTTTGCTATTGCTCTACTCGTTCGTGATCTTTCGGGGTATCGCGATTGCATCGAGTGTTCGAAGTAAATTCTCGAGTGTGGTCGCGATCGGAATAACTTCGATCTGGTTTTTTCACGTGATGGTCAATATCGGAATGGCGCTCGGGCTGATGCCTGTCGTTGGAATTCCGTTGCCCTTCATGAGTTACGGCGGCTCTGCACTTTTTACAAATCTGCTGATGGCCGGCATTTTGATGAATCTCTATCGCAACCGACGATTCATGTTTTGATACCGAAGAATGTTGTCCAAACAAAAAGCAGTATATCTCCAAGAGAAATACTGCTTTTTGATCTATGTCTTATTTTATTTCTGTCGGCGTGGCGGGATTTGAACCCACGACCCCTACTACCCCAAAGTAGTGCGCTACCAGGCTGCGCTACACGCCGAAAATACAACTCTGACTAAACTATAAATTCCCCTCATTAGCTCGCGACCTGAACAGGTGGGATTTTGCCCGCGTTCCACCGCCCGATTTTGCTTATTCATTCGCGTTTCGATGCGCTACATTAATCATCCGCGATTGTTCGTCGAGCGAATTACTAAAAAAATGTCCGCCCGAACCATCGCGTCTTGCAACGAAATAAAACTTATTGTGCTTGGCCGGATAGAGTACCGCACGGATCGCCGCAGCGCCTGGGCTATTGATCGGTCCGGGTGGCAGCCCTTTGTTCGTATAGGTGTTATACGGGTTCGGCGCCAGAAGATCCTCATGCGTGATCGGTCGGTCCAGATGCAAACCGTATTGCACCGTCGGGTCGGCATCCAGCTTAATATCTTTATCAAGCCGATTCCAATAAACACCCGCGATGGTGTCGCGCTCGGTTGCAAGACGTGCTTCGCTCTCGACGATAGATGCAAAAGTCATTAGCTCCGGAATAGTTAGCTCCAGCTCTTGCGCTTTTTTTCGCATGCTGTCGGTCACAACTGATTTCCATTTGGTCACCATGCGCGTGATAAGCGTTTTCGGATCGGCGCTTAGAATAAACTGATAGGTGTTGGGAAAAAGATAACCTTCGGCAGTTCGTGCTGCCTTAGGTACACCAATCGAATGGAGAAACGCGGTGTCGGTCGCGTAGCGCATGAAGAGCGTTGTATCGATGCCAAGTTTTTCCTTGGCGATCAAACTAACCTTTCGGATTGTCAATCCTTCTGGAAACGTTGCCTGCACAACAAGCGCGAACTCTGTGCCGGTCAAGCGCTGAACGATATCTTTATTTGAAAGACCGTAGGCGACCTTGTATGCACCGGCATGAAGCTTCGAGGAAGCGCCCATAAGTCGTGCGGACCACTTGAAGCTCCACTTAAATCGGAGTACGTGGTGCTCGACGAGCGAATCGGTTACCGATTGAATGCTCGCACCCTTCGGAATGATGATCATCACCGGAGGCGAATCACTCGCCGGATTTTTCAGGAAAAAGAGAACATAGACTCCGAGCACTGCTGCAAGGATCAGCAAAAAGGATAGACAACCACCTCGAGAATTCCTTCCGGGTATCATACGTCTCGGTTTATTATTTGTCTCGCCCATAAGTTCTTTTCACGAATCCGCCACTCAAACATTCGCCCGTCCCTAAGCGGTGACATCATTGGATGTCTGACTACAATATATCCGGTATAGAAAAAGAGCGCCCCAATCTTGGAGCGCTCCTTCAAACGTTCTCATGGGAGAGAACAGCAAATCTTCTTAATAGATTATTTGCTCGATTTCTCGATCACGATCTCCACGCGACGGTTGAGCTGACGACCCTCCGGAAGTGTGTTATCGAACTTCGGATCACGCAATCCGTAGCCTTGCACATTCGTGTTCGCTGGCAGCTTTGTCATGCCGCGCAACGTAGTGACGGCCGTGTTCGCACGCTGTTCGCTGAGCGCTTGATTGTACTCGGCTGAACCTGTGCTGTCGCAATAACCATTGACGGTCACGCCGTTCGCATCACGGGAGATACTTTCGCTAATGAGGTCGAGCATCAAGTGCGCACGCGGGTTGATATCGGCGACGTTGAAATCGAACGACAACATTCCGTACTTCTCAAGATTCTCACGATCAACCGTGCGATTGACAACGCGTGTCATTCCATCGGCCATAACCTGATGACCGGCGGCATCATTTGCCACAAGCTTGTAATGGATCGGCTGACCCACGAGGCTCGCAGCTGCGGGAATCGTCATCGTCTTCGTCGCCGGCAAACCGCCCTGACCCGAAAGCGGCGTACCAATCGGTGTGCCGTTCTGATCGAGGGTGATAGTCCAATCATGGAATGCATAATCGGATGGAGTTACGGAAGTCTCAAAGCGAACGACCGTCTCGCCAACGGTTGCGTTGTCGCGGCTTTCGATCTTCACAGGTCCGGTGATGTGTTCATCGGATGACGTGAATTCTACTCGACGATTCTCCTCCATACCTGCCTTTGTCGCAGGGTTTGTCGGAAGTTCCGGCAGATTACGCTGATCAACCGTGATGCGACTCGGGCTGATACCCCATGTGTTCACCAAGTAATCGCGAACTGCGACGGCTCGTGCTTTCGAAAGATTGATATTGTTACGCTCGATGCCGGAGTTACTGTTCGTACCGGTAATCTTGATCGGTGCATTCGGGAATTCCTTCATACGCATTCCGATGATATCGAGCAACGCATGATTCGCATCTTGCGCACTGCGGTCTTTCAGGTCATTCGTCGTGAAGCCCGTGGCACCCATCTTGCTATAGCGTGATGGAATTGCAGACTCACCATTCGCGAAAAATACATATGGCAAGAGTGGCATCGACGTGCGGTTATGTAATGCTTGCTGCGGCACGACAGGCTCGGTGCTCGAACTTCCATCCGGCAGTACACCACGAGCGATGATCGAAACCGTCGGCGGTACATATTGCACAATTGGTTCGTCATTCGAAAGCTGGAACTTCATGCTCGCACCAATGCGAAACGTAGAGATCATCGCCTTGCCACCTGTCGCATCTTTCGCGAGTGGTGTCAGGAAAAAATCATAGAATACTTCCGGTGTAATCCAGATCGTGTTCTTGGCATTGATCGGCACATCGTATCCGAGGCCAGCCGTCACTGTCGCGACGAGGCCGCTTGGCGTTGGCATCGCAGTTGTGCCTGGGGTGCCGTAAGTGGTATTGTGCGAGTACGAACTCGTGATCGGTGCGCTCAATTGAGGTCCGAGCATCACGTGAAAATTGCTGAAGGAATATTTGAAGAGCAGATCGACGCCGATCGTCGAAAATGACGTGGCAAGATTTTTAGTATCGACGATTCCACTAACAGAAGCTGCCGGTGAGCCATTATCCCATTGCGTGCTGTAATTATTATACGCAAGTCTAGGCGCGAACATCAGGTTCGTACCGATCGGGACTTCGAGCAGCAAATGAAACTCGGGTCCAAAAACCATCACGCCATGGGAGTAGGTAATCCCATCCACCGTATAACTATCGGACGAAGGCGAATTGAAATTCCCTGCGAGTCCGAATCCAAGCGTTAGTTTCTGCGGCCAGGTCGGTTTGTCGCCCATCGCTGCAGCGCCGGTTTGGGCATTGGCAATACGTGAGGTGATGGCAAAGCTGGTAATAATTAAGAGTGTTAGGCTAAGCGTACGAAGAACGCGGCCCATAAGGTGTGTTTTCATGTCGTTGGTTGACTAATGTTAAGCGTCGATCTCACTACTCATAGAAGTAGTAAGAGAATTACTCACGAGTTCAAAAAAACTCGCGAGGGAAGTAAACAAAAGCTGTGGTAATCTTGCATGTACGCGAGGCAATCTTTTCTTTCGCGTGATATCTCTATAAAAATCCTGACTACAAAAATTCAGGTGCGCCGTTGTATGCAAATTAGCACACGATCACGGACAAAGCACCCAGTCAGATAAAATTGTTCGACGAACCGAGCTCCGGCTAGTCTTACAACGTCAAAAATACCCACTTTTTTGCCTATTGCCACGGATTTGACGGATTATAGTCGCAAATTGTTTCAAAAATTCGATCTGCTCCGGGCATAAGCTTGAACAAAAAGAGCCGCGAGCCCAAACAAGGGCCCGCGGCTTTGTACTCTACCCGCCGTACACAGCAACCGATAGTTGCCGCTCAATCTGGTGTGAGAATGGCTTAGTGCATCCAACCGGCACCGGTAGTGATCGCAGCTGAGATGAACATCATGCCGACGATTCCGCTGACAATAAATCCGATCACAACATTTACCACTATGATCACCAGCAGCGAAACTACGACATAGCCAACTTTCTTGTCAGCCGGTATTTTCATTGCTTCGTCAATGTGCATCCAGAAGAGATAGATGCCGTAGATGCCTCCTGCGAGTGCTGCTAACCAACCGATGATTGGAATGAACGCTAAAATGCCACCGATCCAAGCCGGAGTCATCGCGTAAACATACAGCTTAAGCGCACTCATCGTGTCATTCTGACCTCCGAACGACGTGGCGATCGTACCCAGAATCATCGGGACTACAAAAAGGAATCCGATGTCGAGCGCGGCTCTTAGTAGGTGCATCACAAACCAATAGTCGATCCCCCAATGCACACCAACGATGCTACTGATAGCTGCAACGAAGAAAAAATTTCCGAGTGCCTGAAGGATGTGCCCCACGAGTATCAGCGTGATAGCATACTTCATTAAACTGGAGCGATCGTTCTCCTCGGCCATATAGAGTGGCCACTCCGTCTTGTCCTGAAGGATAATATTTTTTGCTCTGGCGAGTTGCATTGTCTAATCGGATTTGGGTGAGAAAACAACCCTTTCTTTCCACGGAACCTTGAATTTCAGGCCTTTGGAAGGAAGAGGCATATACTAATATGTTAAAATACCAACTTCCTATCCCCTTTTGCAAGTCTTTTTGAAAAGATAATGAGAAATTCGCGCACAAAACAAAAATAGTCGGTGGATAAAAAACGAAATGGCCCCTTTGGGGCCATATTCTGTATAACTTTTAAGTCGGTTCGAAACCTAAAATAGGCTTCTAAGATCGTTAAAGACCATAAAGAGCATCAAACTGAGCAGGACCGCCATTCCGACCTTCTGAATCCCCATCTTTACCTTTTGCGAAAGCTCGCGACGAATACCGGCTTCGATAAAGATGATCACAAGGTGTCCGCCGTCAAGCGCAGGGATCGGAAGAATATTCAGGAAAGCGAGACTTAGCGAAAGCAAAGCCATAAACTTGATGAACTCGACGCCACCATAAGCCGCGCTTTGTCCGGCCATCTTTGCGATCTTGATCGGACCGCCGACCGATTTCGAAAATTCTACCTTGCCGACGACCATCATCCAAATGCCGTGTGCAAGCAATTGTACCTGATGATTCAGTTCAGAAAATCCCAGGCCGATCGAAGTAAGGAGCGAATACTTCTCACGCAATATCGCGCCATGATAGGCGTGATACGGTTGATCGTGAATCTCAATTCCGATGTGCCCGTCTTTGTCCGGTGTGACAGCGGCAGTCATATCCTGTCCGTTACGAACCCACGTTAGAATGATCTCTTTGCTCGGATGCGAACTGATATGTTCGACGAGTGCCCCTTGATCATCGATCGCCTCGCCATCGACGCGAGTAATGATATCACCCGTTTGAAGTCCCAACTTCTCCGCGGGCATGCCCTTCGTAACATTCGCGATGAACGCAGAGCCAAAACCAACCGGCAGCAATCCGAAATGCGCTTTGAACTTCGTAAAATCGTCAGCGATATTTCCGAGTTCGCTCGCTGAAAAATTAACCGTTCGCGTTACACCGCCGTGATCGATCTCAAGTGTGAAATCGCGAGCGAGATCTTCCATATAGACCTTCTCCTCGATCTCATCCCAGTTGGTGACAGGCTTGCCATCGACTGCGAGGATTTTATCGCCCGCAACGATGCCTTGCCTTGCTGCCACAGAGTTTGCAGCGACATCACCAACGGTGGTCGTTGCACGCAAAACTTTCCCTTGTGTATATTGAATGCTACCAAAGATCGCAGCCGCGAGTAACAAGTTCATGATCACACCAGCCGAGATCACGATACTTTTTTGCCACCAAGGCTTCGCTCGAAATTCCCATGGTTCCGGAATAGGTGGCAACGCAGCAGATTGTGTCGATTCATCGATCATGCCATCGATCTTAGCATAACCACCGATCGGCAATAGCGAAAGCCGGTAGTCGGTATATTTTCCGAGTTGCGCCTCGATCTCATCCGGTAACGGTTTGAAGGTGAGTCCGGAGATTTTATTAAATCCAAACAGTCTGCGACCCATTCCTACCGAGAAGACCGGTACATGCATTCCGAAAATTCGGGCGGCAATAAAATGTCCGAACTCGTGCACAGTGACGAGCACGAATATCGTGACGATAAAGTAAAAAACGGTTGTCAAAAACGCCATACGAGCTTGTTAGACGAGCTTTGTCAAAATTTCGCACCTAAGCTTCCGCAGCTTCGCGTAAGATTGGGTGTCAAGCTAACCATTGACAAAGAAAAATTTGCTTCTGCAATTGCTCAACGGGTGCCGGAAAGTGAAGATTCCATAGCCTGATCGCTTGCAGATTATATTACATACCTCGGATAGGTTACGATTGCTCTACCGATTCGTTTCAGCCGATCCTTACAAAACGGGTTCTGAGCGAAAGCTTGTTTTGGCGAGCACCTCAGTGCGAACTCGTGCATCCGTCAAGAATATTCGCGCGAGGCCTGCCTCGATCGATTCCGGCGTTGATGCATCGAGCGGATCGCCGCTTGCTGTCGATTCCGAATCGAGTGCCTCTTCGACTAATCTCGAAATATCGGTGAAGCCGATTCTGCCTTTCAAAAATGCATCGACCGCGATCTCATTTGCAGCATTCAGAACGCACGGGAAAACTCCGCCATGCATCGATGCTTCACGAGCAAGTCTGAGCGCAGGAAATTTTTCGACATCAGGCGGATAGAATTCGAGTGGCTTCGTACTGAGCAAATCGAGCACGTCGTATTCTTCTGGGAGACGGTGCGGTGCTTCGAGTGCATATTGAATCGGCAAGCGCATATCCGGTGCGCCAAGCTGCGCCTTTATGCTGCCATCGACAAACTCGACCATCGAGTGAACAATCGACTGCGGATGCACGATGACATCAATCTTTTCGAGCGGCAAATCGAAAAGCCATTTTGCCTCGATGATCTCAAGCCCTTTATTCATAAGGGTTGCAGAGTCGATCGTGATCTTCTGACCCATAATCCAATTCGGATGTTTCAATGCTTCCGAAAGTGTGATAGTCTCGAAGGTTGACTTTTCGCGTGTGCGAAACGGACCACCACTCGCAGTCAGAATAATTCGCTTGATACTCTCGGGCTCTTCGCCGACAAGGCACTGTGCGATAGCCGAGTGTTCGGAATCAATCGGAATAATCTCCGCACCGGTACGCTTCGCGAGTGGTTGCAACAATTCTCCCGCAACGACGAGCGTCTCTTTGTTTGCGATACAGATTCGTTTGCCTCGCTTGATCGCTTCGATCGTCGGACGCAATCCCGCAAAGCCGACGAGTGCGCCAACGATTGTATCAACCTCATCCGAAGCCGCAACTTTCGAGAGTGCAGCCTCTCCGGTCAAGACTTCCACACGTCCCTTCAATCTGGCCCGAAGTGTTGCGGCCTTTTCGGGATCGAGCACTACGACAGCCTTCGGTGCGAACTCTGCGATTTGCTCCTCGAGCAGATCAATCTTCGAATAGGTCGTAAGAAACTTGACCTCATAGAGATTCGGGTGACGACGGATCACGTTAAGCGTGTTCACGCCTACGCTTCCGGTCGAGCCCAAGAGCGCTATGTGTCGCTTCGCCTGATGTTGTGCGTCGTGATGTGTCACTACTGTAATGTATCGCCTTTTACGGTCTTTATAAGGTCAGAGCCTAACATGCGAGAGCCGAAAACAGTACCGGTAGGATATTTTCCTGCAAGCATTAATTCCGGCTTCGAGAGCGCACCGTTTTCTGCTATTCTGTCGTTTGCATGTTTCGAGTAGTATTTCCAAGCTGAGGGATTTTCGGAAAACGCATTTTTCAATAGTTACTTTTTCTTTCCACTGACACGCTTCGAAGTGACGCGCAAATTCGTATTCCGATGGCTACTCTTATTGTGTGGAGTGGCTGCCGCTGTGCTACAATCTCCGAAAATATTTGCGCAGACGCCACTGCTCACACACGAGGATTCCCTTAAACTAACGAGCACTCCGAAGCCCGACACCACACTCGCTACACGCACGACGCCACACGGAGAGCTTTTTCGGCGGCCAACGCTCGAGCGAGGCGGTTCGAGCATGAAACTCCACCGTGAGGGAATACGATATTTCGGTGAGCCGATCACATTCTCCGGATTGATGGGTGAAACCGGCGGTCCATTCCCGCTCGTACTTACGGAAGAGGGCTACGGTCGTGAAGCGTTTCTGCAAACAAACCGAACTAGTGAACCGCTCATCGCGACTCGCATCAATGGCGCACTCCCGATCGATGACCCCATCACCGGCAACAACATGCTCAATTATTTTCCGATGGAATCCTTCGAGAATTCCACACTGGAATCTGGTGCACCCGGTATTGCTATGAGTGGCGGTGATTATGCATCGAGTGATGTTGTGAATCTTGGAATCGAACGCTTTCGTGCACCGGTCCCTTTTTCGAGGATTCATTATACACAGATACTTTCTCAAAGCGTTTCGAACTTCGAAGGGCTCTTTAGTCTTAACACATCACGCAATGTGAATCTTGCGATTGGTCTTGATCGCAGAAGTGCGGGAAGCGCTCCGGTGCAAAACGATCCGACGTTCAACCCAAGGGTTGATCTTTGGGGTTTGCATGGACAGATGTCGTTCAATCAATTTCTCGGCACGATTCATCGCGATAGTACGACCACCGAGCGTCAAGTCGATTCGATTCTCGAGCTTCCAGCTTCCAAAGACAACTCTGTCGATGCGCTCCTTTGGGGAATGTACACGACGACGTTTAGCGGTATGAACGGCGGAATAAATGCACGCGACTCTGGCACCGATATTTTTAATTCACAACTTGCTCCCGTGTTTGATGCGAGTACGTATGATCATCGGATTCGTATCGATGGACTGTTTCAGATCGAACTTCCATTCATTGCGCATGAACGAACGAAGCTTAGTGCGTTCGCGACATATTCTTCACGGCGCATTCTTTCGCCCGATTCTAATTTCTCCTCTATTGTCTATCTGCTCGCACAAGGTGGCAGGTTTGGTGCTTCGCTTGCGCAGCCGCTCGGCATCGACATCGGCAGCTTTCTGACACATGCGCTGATTCAAGGTGAGTTTCAAAGCACGAAGAAATATGCGACTACCGTTTTTGGTACCGATGTCACCGACACCAGACTCAGTGCAAGCTTTAGTGATTCACTTGGAATAAATGCGAGTGGTTATGGCATCACGCTTTTTGGTGTGGTCAAAGGCGTGCAATCGGCAATGACGCTCGGTGTGGGAAACACAACATCGCTATTTCTTCCGAGCATTGGATTTGCCGGTTCGATCGTACTCACGAAGGCGCTCGGTTTTTCCGCGACATACAGTTACCAGAAAGATCGTGCTGCACTTAGCCCGACACCAAGCGTGCAATACTCGCTGCAGAATTTAGGAGCATTTGTCGATCTTCGATTTGCACTTTCGAGAGTCGATAGCATCGCGATCCACGCAGGTGTGCTCGATCGACATGAGCCTGAAGGCATTGTGCCAGACACGGCCGTTAATGGATTAGCACTTGTGAGATTCTCCGGTTCGGATCTTCATTCGCAATCCGCGATGATTTCGCTCGATGCGTACTTCAATCATATTCATTGGGCGTCGAACGCGACGTTTTTTCCAGCGACGACCCCGCTTGCATCCTACACGACGAATCCGGCACTGCAATCAACACTCACGCAGCGTATCTTCGGATCAACCGCAATATATTTTGAAAATGAGATCGCAGAAGGTAATTTGCGTTTGAGCTTTGGAGCCAGAGTGCGGTATCTGAATCAACTCGAACCTGTCCTCACCTATGATCCCGCATTCGATTACTATCTCTATCGCGGACTTGCATCACGTGACACTAAGGCACTCGCGACTTACGAGAGTAGGATCAGTGCGCCAAAAGGAATTGTCGATCTATTGATTGCAACAGAGATTGATCGGCGAGCACAAGTCAATATGTCGTTTCTAAATGTTCTCGGCACTCCATATTACAACGTTGGAATATATCCTCGTCCGGGTTTCTCCTGGCGACTCGATGTCACGTGGGCATTTTTGGATTGAGGTGATTGACACATGAAAAAATTCATCACTGTCTTTGGACCAAGTTCCGCACTTCCTGATTCGGCGCTCTATGCTGAAGCCGAGTCGCTCGGCGGAATGCTCGGTGCGAAAGGCTTCAATGTTGTTACAGGTGGATATGAGGGTGTGATGGAGGCTGCGTCCAAAGGTGCGCGTGCGAATGAAGCGGGCACCGTTGGCGTGACGGCGGAAGTATATTATGCTCGAGGTCGAGCGGCCAACGCGTACATCACCAAAGAGCTGCGTGTCAAAAGTGCAGTCGATCGCTTAATGGAACTCATCGATCTGGCCGATGCTTTCGTGGCCATAGGCAACTCGCCCGGGACGTTGCTCGAAGTCATGACCGTCTGGGAGTATATACTCAAGGCGTTCATCGAGCCAAAGCCGATTATTCTTGTTGGTGAGGATTGGCAAGCACTTGAACAATTGTTCGACATGCAAAATACTTTTGCATCTCATAAAAAGTATTTGACATTTGTGAACGATGCCAAAGCAGCCGTTGCCGTGCTCGGACAGATATTTGGTGAACAGCAGAAACTTCCGGAGTTGCACATTTTAAGTTAATACTAATTTCGACGTTCGATGTATAACGATAGGCGCGAGCAACAGCGAGGTGACCAGCACCGAGTTGAGAGACATAGTGAATCCGGTGGTCCGCAGTCGGAGGGGCAATCCTATATCGTCGGCAGACGTGCGGCGCTTGAGTTGTTGAAGACGGAAGAAGGTCGTGCTAAGGTCGAGAAGATCTATCTTGCGCACGGAGTACTCGGCACACAGATCACCGAGATACTGCATCAGTCGCGTAAGTATAAGGTAGCCCTCGGTGAACTCGATCGACATAAATTTCGCGAACTCGAACAACGCGTCTCTCGCTCGACCGATTCGCAAGGTGTGATACTGTTAACTACTTCACGTGGTTATCAGCAATTGGAAGACGTGCTCGGTTCGCCGCATAGCGAACATCCGCCGTTACTCGTTGCGCTCGATGGCGTGGAAGATCCGCATAACATGGGCGCTATTATTCGTTCGGCAGAAGCTGCCGGCGCAGATGCAGTTCTATTGCCACAACGTGGTGCTGTTCTGACACCCGCCGTATATAAAACAAGTGCCGGTGCTGCGGCAACGATCGCGATTGTAAAATATGGCAACCTCAATCAAACGATTCAGCGACTGCAAGAAGAGTTTGGTGTGCAGGTCGTTGGACTTGCAGGCGAAGGTGAAAAAACAATCTATGAAGCAGATCTGACCGGAGCGATCTGTCTCGTCACAGGAAGTGAAGAGAAAGGTTTACACAGACTCACGCGCGAACGTTGCGATGAACTCATCAAGATTCCGCTACGCGGACAAACTGCATCGCTCAACGCGAGTGTTGCGACAGCCGTCGCACTCTTCGAGACCGTTCGTCAGCGTTCAAAGGTGTAATCTACAGATCAGCTAAACGAAAATCGAGTTGACGCCTGTCTGTTGTGACTCGCATTAATTGTACACGAACACTATCTCCGATCCGATACCGTTTTGCATTCCGACTCCCCGCTTTTGTGCGATAGACCGCACTGCCGCTCGATTCGATGAGTGAATAATGCGCCTCATCGAATGTGTAATATCCGGGCAATTCACGAATATGCACAAGCCCCTCCGCACCGGTTGGAATTTGCACGAACATTCCGAAATGTGTAACACCGGATATGACAGCGTCAAACTCTTCGCCGACCTTATCCTTCATCAGATAGACTTGCGCAACTTTGATCGACTCTCGTTCGGCCTCGGTCGCACGTCGTTCTTGCGCGCTGGTTTGATCGGCAATCTCGGGAAGGATGCGGTAGTAGTGATTTTCGCGCTCCGCGGTCATACCACCACGAGCCTGATACTCCGCGAGCATTCGATGCACGATGAGATCCGGATACCGACGAATCGGTGAAGTGAAATGTGTGTAGTGCAAAAATGCAAGACCAAAATGCCCAACGTTATGCTCCGCGTAGACAGCTTTCGCCATCGAGCGAAGCATCAACTGATTAAGTAACTTCTCCTCCGGTTTACCCTTGACGCTATCCAAAAATTTCTGAATCGTTTTCGGGTTAGCGTTCTCCGGATTGAGTTTATACCCAAGTGCCTTGGCAAGCACAGCAAGCTCTGCAAGCTTTGTGGGGTCGGGGTTTGCGTGAATCCGGTAGATGAACGGCCGCTCGCTTCCTTGTTTCGCTTTTTTCGCAATGTACTCTGCGACAGCACGATTAGCTGCAAGCATAAAATCTTCGATCATTCGCATCGAACCGAGTCGCTCTTTTTTATAGCTCTCGACGGGTTCGCCTTCTTCGTTAAAACGGAATCGAACTTCATCGGTCTGAAAATCGATGGAGCCAAGTGTGCGCCGCAAGTCATACATCTTCTGACTCAAATCACGCATCTCTTGTAACTTATCCGCATACTCGCCTTCGCCCGAAACAGTGCGCTTCTCTGCCTCTTCATAACTGAAGCGCATCACGCTTCGTATCACTGTTTTCTTGAAACTCGATTTCTTTACCTTTCCTGTCAGTGGATCGAGGACAATAAAAACAGAGTACGCAAGCTTATCTTCGTTCGGCCTGAGCGAGCAAAGTTCGTTCGAGATTTTTTCCGGCAACATCGGCACCACGCCACCAACAAGATAGACCGATGTGCCACGTGCGAGCGCTTCATCGTCGAGCTGAGTCCCTTCATGCACGTAGTGGCTTACGTCGGCAATGTGCACGCCAAGCGTAACCGTGCCATCTTCGTTTTGCGTCAGCGAAACCGCATCATCAAAATCTTTTGCATCTTCAGGATCGATCGTGAAGATTATCTCGCCTCGAAGATCGAGTCGCTTCGCTGCCTCCGTTGCGCTGATCTCATACGGGAGTGCCGTGACCTCATCCATCACCGCCGTAGGGAAGGTAGTAGAGAGGTCGTATTCTGCAGCGATAGAATCCATCTCGACCTGCACCGACCCCGATGAACCCAACACTTCGAGCACTCTTCCTTCCGGCTCGCGATATTCATCGACCCAATCGTAGAGCTCGACTTTTACTTTCTCTCCTACACGTGCACCGGCAAGATCTTTCTTCGAAACAACAATGTCGCGTTTGAACTTACCCGTATCCGGACGCACGACATAAAAATTTCTTCGGCGCTCCACCGTCCCCATGATCGGGAGGCTCGCCTTCTTCTCTACTTCAATCACTTCGCCTTGCGGCCGTTCACCGGGGCGTGCGGCAAAGATCGCGACGCGAACGAAATCGCCATCAAGTGCGGTGCTAAGATTTCGAGACCGAATCAGAACCGTATCGGTCATTCCGTAACTCGCGTCCGGTGTGACGACACCATTGCCCGTCGTCTGCATCTTTAGCGTACCACCGATCATGCTAAGTTTAGGCGGTGGCAAACCGTAACGTCTGCGTGAACCACGAAGGATTGTCCCCTCCTCCTCCATCACGCGAATCATGTCGCGCAATTCTTGATAGCGAGGATCCGTCGACTTGATGCCGATCATCTTCGAGATCTCATTCGTCTTGAATAGCTCGCCGGGATTCGATTGAAACATTTCGACCAGCGACTCTCGAAGATCGCGACCGGCTGTAATCTTCTTTACCGACCTCTTGAGTGGAGCGTCGTCCCTCCGAACTTTCGGCATAATAATCTGATCGTGAAATCCAGTGTGAGAAAAGTGGTGTAAGAAATCAGGCGCGAGAATTCGTTAGCGTTTGCTATGCATTCTCGCCTTAGCGCATCGATTCGAATTGCTTCACATTAAACCGCTTTGCAACTTCCACAAGATGATCGGCAGAAGTGACGTTCTCCTCACGGAGGCGTAACATTCTGTGGTCGCCGATCACAAGTTCGAGCGTTGCAAGATGTTTCGATGGAATGTAGCACTTGACACCCGTGGCTCCGTTGAACTCCACCATGTACGCCGTCAGTGTTTCGCCCGATGGACTGACGGAGACGCGCTGACCACCATCCTTCTTGAGGCCTGCGATATCTTTAAGTATCTGATCAGCGGCGCGTTCATTTTGGTCGATGATCGTCGAGCGAATCGTTTGCGTTGTATCTTGCATATTGATGAACAGTGCACTCGATCGTGAAGTAATGTTGGCGACATCTTTGTTCGACATCTTTGGGCTCATCCGATAGCCCGGAATTTTTGGCTGAAGCTCTGCAAGTCGACCCGATTGTACGATCGGCATACTGCCGACCGGAATATTTTGATCGGGCTTCGGAGCTGCTGCCATCGGATACGGGGGCACAGCAGCAGGGTCGCTATCGGGCAACATCGTGATCACCTGCGCTCCACCATCGCCCGGCTTTGGCGGAGTTAGTGGTGAGGGCACACGTGCTCCCGGTACCGGCACAACGGTATCCGCACTGCCCACAGCCGTGGTTCCGTTTGATTGATTTGTCGCCGATGCGCTATCTGCGCTCTTGGGTATATCGCTTCCGTTCTTTGCACAACTTGCCACGAGCAGCAGGAGCACAGGAACGAGCGTTAGAATCCTTGTATTCAATGACGTATAGTAAGAATTCGTGTATAGAAAGAATGCGTGCATCAAAAAGTACGTTGAGAACTACTCACAATACATGTACCCTATTGGAAACGAACGTGAGTCTACTCCGTTTCCCGACGAGGAAGTATTTTCATTCTAAGGTTTTCTCGAATAAGCAAAAGGACTGAACAAACCGGTGGACTTGCAGTACATCAAGGGCATTGGCCCACAGCGTGCGGAAGCTTTAGAGGCTTCGGGTATCCATTCGTTGGAGGACTTGCTGCAATACTATCCGCGAAAATATCTCGACGCAAGTGCGGTTGTTCAGCTGCGAGACATTCTGCAACATCTTCGTGAGAATGTCACGGTTCGCGGCAAAGTCCTTCGCAAGCAGCTATTCGACGGCAAAAAACCGCACAGACTCGTGATCACGTTGCAGGATGAGTCGGGAGGTACGCTTGATCTGGTCTATTTCAAATTTGCCGATTACATTGCGAAGCAATATGCGGTTGGTGAGGAATTAATCGTTGTCGGATATGTCGCGACGTTCAATAATCGGTCGCAAATGGTGCATCCGCTTCATGTCGAGCGTCTTGCTGGGTTGGATGAACTTGCGAGTGGCAAGCTGCTCTCGATCTATCCTCTCAACGCCGGCTTCAAGAGTGCTCGCATTCAACAGCGTCAACTTCGCGACATTATTCATACTGCACTTGGTAAGGCCGAGAATGAGAAGTTACTCTGCGAGACACTTCCCGAACAAATCCTGCATCGGCGAACTCTTCTTCAACACGCAGAAGCCGTGCGGGAGATTCATGAGCCCACGGCTCGGGTGCTACTCGATCACGCGATACTTCGGCTAAAATACGAGGAGCTTTTTTTCTTGCAACTTCGACTCGGCTTTGAACGCAAACGTAATGCGCTCAACATGAAACCAGGGATTGCGTTCGAAGTGCGAGCGCTCGAAACAATCGATAGCTTCCGAAAAGATAGCACTCCGGAAAAAGGCAATTTAGTAAATACACTTTTGCATTCGCTGCCCTATTCCCTAACGGGCGCACAGCTGCATGTCGTCAAAGAGATCGCACATGATATGTCGAAGCATGCGGGGAAAAAGCCGATGCACCGATTGTTGCAAGGCGATGTCGGCACGGGCAAAACTGTTGTAGCAACGCTGACGATGCTTGCCGCAATCGAGAATGGATATCAGTGCGCATTCATGGCACCAACAGAAATTCTCGCTGAGCAACATTTTAATACACTGTCGCAACAACTCGCAGGCCTTCCGGTCGAGCTGACGCTTCTCGTTGGTGCGCAGCGCAAGCGTGTGCGTGCCGAAGCGCTCAATGCGATTCAGACCGGCACAGCACATATCGCGATCGGTACACACGCTCTACTCGAAGAGGGCGTGATCTTTGATCGACTCGGACTCGTTGTGATCGACGAACAACATCGGTTTGGAGTCGCGCAACGCAAACGCCTGATAGATAAGGCTAGTAGCCCAACTGCCAGCAGCTCAGAGACTGGATCAGATGGTCGTGAACACATCCCAACTCACTCTCCCGATGTGCTGATCATGACCGCAACTCCGATACCTCGCACACTCGGAATGACACTCTATGGTGATTTGGATGTCAGCATTATTCGTGAGTATCCGAAAGATCGTAAAGCGATAAAGACGCAGCTGCTCTTTCAGCGCGACCACGATAAAATCTATAAAGCAATTCGAAGAGCTGTACAAGAGCGCGGCGAACAAGTCTATATTGTTTATCCACTCGTGGAAGAATCTGAACGATCCGATCTTGCAGCTGCAAAAAAAGCGTTCGAAGAACTTTCGCTTGATATTTTTCCTGATCTTAAGATAGGATTATTGCACGGGAAGATGCCACCGAAAGAAAAACTCGAAGCGATGATTGCCTTTCGGGATAACGTTACGCAAGTGCTCGTAGCTACAACAGTAATCGAGGTTGGTGTCGACGTACCGAACGCGGCTGTGATGATCATCGAACATGCTGATAGATTTGGCCTCGCACAATTGCATCAACTTCGCGGACGCGTTGGTCGCGGTTCGACGCAATCACATTGCATTCTTGTTGCGAGTGATAAACTTTTGAAAGCCGACAATCTTTTTCAAACAAGTTCGCAGATAGAAGAGCAGACCGTTGCTGAAAAAAGGCTCGCGATGATGGTCGAAACGACGGACGGTTTTCGTATCGCGGAAGCCGATCTTGAAATTCGCGGCCCTGGTGAATTTTTTGGTACAAAACAATCGGGTGTGCCGGAGTTGCAACTCGCAAATCTTGTCACCGATGTCGGCTTGATGGAGACCGCAAGAGAAGATGCAATCGAACTCATCGAGCAAGATCCGCACCTTCGCGCTCCGGAGAACGAGCATACTCGGACTGCCTTCCTTGCGCAGTATCACAAGACCGAATCGTACCTACAGATCGGTTAAGTTCGAAGGAGGGAGACAAACTTTCCGAGTTCGTGTGCCCAAAATGCGCGATTTTTGGCAATTCATGGCCAAACTGACTATTATTTTCCTACCGTCAGCTGATCGAAAAATCTTCGTAACTTTGCAGTAGAGACGCAGGACACTTTTCTCAATTCTCTTATAATTTTCGAACCCCTATGAATTCTTTTATCGAAAGACTCGACAGCGCAATTCAAGAGTATGCGCTCCTCAGCCATCCATTTTATCAGGCTTGGAATGCCGGAACACTCACAAACGAAACACTTCGCGAATACGCACAGCAATATTATCAATTCGAGCGCGCATTCCCAACATACGTAAGCGCAGTGCATTCGAACACAGAAGATGCTGTCATCCGTCAGCACTTACTCGAGAACTTGATCGACGAAGAGGGCACCGGAAACAACACATCCGTTTCGCATCCGGAGTTGTGGCTGCGCTTTGCAGAAGCTGTCGGTTGCAACCGCGATGCGGTCAAGAATGCAACACCATTTGCCGAGACCAATGCACTTCGCGAGACGATGCGTGAACTCACCAAGAATGGTGACACGATCGAAGGTCTCTCTGCGCTTTATGGTTATGAGTCACAAATTCCGGAAGTTTCGCGTACCAAGATTCAGGGACTTCGCAAGTTTTATGGCGTCACCACTACGAATGGTCTCGCGTTCTTCCGCGTACACGAGAAGGCCGATGAGTGGCACAGTCAGACAGAGCGCGAGATGCTTGCGGCACTCGTAACTTCCCCTGAAGACGAAGAGCGTGCGATCAACGCAGCTCGCTCGTCAGCAAAAGCAATCTACGACATGCTCACCGGCGTAGTCCGCGAGTGTAGCGTCGAATGTGAGATGCTCCCAGCATAACAAACCATTCAACTTTAGTTATAAAAACCTCCCCTCAGAGATTCTGAGGGGAGGTTTTTTACGTGCACAAAATATACTAATCCCTCGCAGGTATAAGATCCTGTACATCACAAGTCTAACACCTGCTGACTTCCGGGATGGAATTCAAACTTCGATCACAGGTCAATTCCGGAATCAAAAGTGTCAGGAATGGTTGGTAAACTCCCCGCAAAACGGATTTCGTTGCATAGATGCGCTAAACCTTGACGTGTGTGATTAGGACCATCTGCGCTCGGGTTGTGTAAAGTTATGGCACAATTTCCCATGATTGGTTGGGATTTTGGGAAAAAATGCCGAAAATAGAAGAAAAATGTGTCAAGATTGCACGGTTTCCACTTGACACGGCAGCTGCGAAAGTATTATATTGCGGACAGGTGAATAGTCACCAAGATTGAGTGTCCGGTCAGCGAAAGGCCAACCATAAGTATACTTCACTTTGGTCAAGCCCTCGCCAAACCTCTACAAAAATTGATTTATGAAATTATCTATCGTGGCACGCGCTGCCGTGTTGGGATTCTTGTCGCTATTTTTCGGCGCAAATATTTCCTCTGCTCAAAACGGCCGCGTGCTCTATGCGCAAGGTCTCGTGCTCGATGATGGCAACGGCCACACATACGCAATCACGGTTCCACCACTCACTACCAACGCACAATTCTTTCTTCCGCAACTGCCGGTTGGTTTGCCACCTGCCGGATACGTATGCTCGGGGGTGATCAACGGACAAACACTCTATTGGAATGGCTCGGCTTGGTTGGCCTCCAGTGTGTTGCTTAACGATGGAAATAATCTTTCATCGACAGGCACACTAACGGCTGCGACTTTTATTGGTAGTGGTTCGGGATTGACAGCGCTCGATGCAAGTGCTTTATCGACCGGCCTTGTGCCGATAGCGCGCATCACTGGCTTAACAAGCGCACAACTTTCTTCAACCGCAGGCATCACAAGTGATCAGATCACATCGCTCGACGCTGCGAAACTCACCGGCACGGCCTCCGCGATCGATGGCTCGCACATCACAAATCTGTCCGCGCAAAATATCGCACCGGGCACGGCAACGATAAACATCGCGGGCAACGCTGCTACCGCAACAACTTCGGCGGCGCTCTATGGACAGATTAGTGAAACACAAGTATTAAATCTAACGACGGATCTGAATGCAAAAGCTAATGATGCGAGTGTTGTGCATCTAACAGGTGATGAGTCAATCGACGGTGTGAAGACTTTCGTCAATCCGATTCACGCGACGATCATTGGTGGAGCAGCCACTGCGACGACGATCACCGGGAATATCACTGAATCACAAGTGACGAACCTGACAGCTGATCTTGCCGCGAAAGCGAGTGATGCAAGCGTTGTGCATCTCACTGGTGATGAATCCATAGCAGGTGTAAAAACTTTTGCGAGTGCCATCAACGGTAATATTTCCGGTAGCGCAGGAAGTGCTGCTGCGCTCACGGGTTCGATCACGGAATCGCAAGTGACCGGCCTCGTTGCTGACCTTGCTGCAAAGCCATCGGATAATACACTCGTGCACCTAACAGGCAACGAAAGTATCGGTGGCGTGAAGACTTTTACGAGTACGATCGTTGGTAACGTTTCAGGTAGTGCGGCAAGCGTAACGGGCAATCTACCCGAATCGCAAATTACAAACTTGACAACAGATCTTGCTTCGAAAGCAAGCGACAATGCAGTAGTACATCTTGCCGGTACGGAGACAATCGCTGGAGCAAAAACTTTTTCGTCAACGATAGCGGGAAATATTAGTGGTACTGCTGCGAGCGCGACCTCACTCACAGGTTCAATTACGGAATCACAAGTGACCGGGCTTGTCGCTGACCTTGCTTCACGAGGTGCTGATAACACGCTCGTCCACTTGACCGGTAACGAAAGTATTGCCGGCACAAAGACTTTTTCAAGCACCATCATTGGAAATGTGAGCGGTAGTGCAGCTTCGATCACCGGTTCCATTCCGGAATCGCAAGTGACAGGCTTAGTTGCTGATCTGGCGGTAAAGGGGACTGATAACACACTCGTCCATCTGACGGGCAACGAGAGCATTGCAGGCACAAAAACTTTTTCAAGCACGATCAATGGAAATGTTAGCGGCAGTGCTGCTTCGATTACCGGTTCAATTCCGGAATCGCAGGTGACAGGATTAGTCGCTGATCTTGCGGCAAAGGCGACCGATAATACGCTCGTGCATCTGACCGGTAACGAGAGTGTTGCAGGCACAAAAACATTTGCCTCAACGATCAGCGGAAATATTTCCGGCAACGCTGCGACATCTACTGATGGGCTCAGCTCGGCTTCCGGTACAGCGCCACTCACACTGACACTCACGAGTAAAGCATTGACGGGTAGTATTGCTGCAGCGACTACTTCGACAGCGGGCACGATGAGCGCTTCGGATAAAACGAAGCTCAACGCTATCACGGGCACGAACACCGGTGATCAAACTATCACGCTCACCGGAGACGTCACCGGTAGCGGCACTTCGAGCTTTGTCACTGCACTCTCGACTACCGGTGTAGCGCTTGGTACTTACACAAAAGTTGGCGTTGATACGAAAGGTCGCGTCACGTCGGGTGGATCGCTTGTCTCTGCGGACATTCCGAACAATGCAGCAAACACGACAGGCACTGCCGCCAACGTGACAGGTGCGGTCGCACTTGCAAATGGTGGCACAGGCACAACTACAGGCTCGCTTTCGCCGAGCGGAGATTTTGTTCTCACACAAAATAGTGTTGCCGTGATCACGAGTGAAGCTGCGAGTGCAACCGCGAATACGCTCTATGCAAAAGCGGGATCGGTCGGCATCGGCACATCGATACCGGGTGCGAAGCTTGATGTCAATGGCACCGCGCAAATGACAGGCTTTAAACTTCCGACGGGTGCGTTCAATGGATACGTACTCACCTCGGATGTAAATGGTGTAGGTACGTGGCAAGCTTCAACTGGTGGTGGCGGCGGCGGCGGTGGAAGTTTATCAGGCGGCACTGCGAGCTACATTCCGTTGTGGTCGAGTGCGAGTGCGCAGACAAGTTCGGTCATGTATCAAAGTGGGACTTCGATCGGTATCAACATGACAACGCTCGGCGCAAACTTTGATGTAACCGGCACCGGAAGATTCAGCGGCCTCCTAACCGCGAATGGTGGCGTGACGATGGGCGGTACTCTAACAATGGGAGCCAACAGCATCTCCGCCGACACCGGAAAATCGTGCGGACGATATACATTTGTCACAGCAAACATCAACACCGGCTACGCAGATATCACCGGCGCAAACCTAACGTCCAGTAGCGTTATCATTCTAACAGTGAAGAAATTAAGCGCGAGTACGAACGTCCGTTATTATTTGCCCGTAGTAAGCTCGCAGAACGGCTCAACACACATCTTCCGCATCGTATTCTTCGGCGCCGATTTCGTCGCGGGTGATATTATTAATTGGATGATACTGAATTAAATAAAACTTCCTCCCCCCTTTCGGGATCGAAGAGGGATTGCGCGAAGTAATAAGACGATATGTGGTAAGTTCATGCGTCATTTTTGTCTCGGGGTTCTGGTGTCTGATATCCGAGACCTTAGCCTAGGCACTGTGTGCTATTAAAGTGTATCCCTTCTTTCACGCCTTCGTAGGGTGAAACGCGGTCATCGGCCAGATCTGAGATCGACGAACTCTTACTCGATGCTGCGCCAGAGCTGTTAGATAGAGAAATTATCGAGCGCTCTGCCCCCGAGTAATTCATGTTGAGCCGAATCCCGCTGTCCTAAAGTAAGGAAGGAATCAACTTGCAGGCAAATTGGCGCCGTTGAGCAGTGTTAATCGTTTTCGGGTGCGCCGTAGGTATTGATATAACGAAATCGAGCGAAAATGCACTAAAGTGAGCTAGTCTTGCCACATTTCAACGACACGGATTTACATTTCAATTCGTCCCCTAACATTGGGGATTACGTCACATTTCTCACAGTGCCGGAAGCCAGGACCCGCTGTCCCCCAGTTCAAGCTTTAGCGCATCTTTGCAACGAAATCCGTTGAAAAACTTGTTACGAACGCCTAACATCCGCAAATGGGAGGCACCCTTTGGGGTCTGAACCGGGTGGAGTAGATAAATAGGCCGGAGTGGTGGAATTGGTAGACACGCCAGACTTAGGATCTGGTATTGTTAAAGATGTGCAGGTTCGAGTCCTGTCTCCGGCACTGAGATTTGTTCTATTTGAGGCACGCAATGGGAAGCACCCCTTGCCCTCCCCTGAGTGCTGCTGAGGGCAGCAAACAGGGGACACACAAAATATTATACTGAGATCTTCGACCTTGGAAACAAAATTGCACGAGCGCTCGGCCATCGAGCGAGAGCTTGAAATATTCATAGCCGAACCGGAATTGCAGCAGGCCTTTGATGAAGCCTACAAAGCGCTTCGTCCGAAGCTCGCGCTTCCAGGTTTCCGCCCGGGCAAAGCACCACTCGGGCTCGTGAAGCAATTGCACGGCGATTCGATCGAAGGCGATACGCTGGAGAAGCTGGCTCAAGACAAATTTCGCGAAGCCGCCGAAGAGCTCAAGATACAACCGCTCGGAATGCCCGTCATGACGGATCTGCATCGCCACGCCGGCGAGGGTGCACATTTCAAGATCATGTACGAGATTGCTCCGGAATTCGAAGTGCAGGATTTTTCGGGCATGGAGATCGAGAAGCCGATATTCCCGATCACCGACAAAGACGTCGAAGAGCGCATTCGCAAAATTCGGTATTCACTCGCAGAGCAAGAGCCCACCGACGAAGTCGCCGATGAGCAGACGATCGTCACGCTCTCCATGCGTGAGCTTGAACCGAAAGAAGGCGCAGAGCCAATTGCTTCCGAGGGTGTGCAGGCGTATCTCGCTGATCCCGAAGTGATGCCGAACATCAAGGCCGGTTTGCTCGGAAAGCGAGTCGGTGATAAGATCGAAGTGTTGCTGCCGAAGAATCCGAAAGGCCAAGACAACACTACTACCGAAGTGACCGAGGAAGGCCCCGTCGAGATCACACTCACCGAAGCAAAGAAAGTTATCCTTCCGGAGTTGACGGAAGAATTTATTGCGAAGATCAGTCGCGATAAAGTCAAGACCGAGGAAGAGCTTCGCACAGATATAAAGCAAGAACTCGAAGCGCAAGCCATCACGGCAAGCGATGAGCAATTCGAAGAGAACATCGTCGCTGAGCTTTTGAAGAAGCACGATATTCCGGTTCCGAAAACGATTGTTCGCGCAATACTCGATCAGATGATCGAAGAATACAAAGAGCGCAACAAGCAGCGCGGCTATCCGGCAGAGTTTGGCCTCGATGAGCGCGCCTATCGCGAGCGCATGCGGCCTGTTGCAGAGGCTCGTGGCAAGTGGGTGCTCTTGCGCGATAAGCTGATCACTTCGGAAAATCTTGAAGCCTCCGACACCGATCTTGAAGATCTTGCAGCAAAAGAGGCCGAGAAATACGGTCTATCGAAAGAGAATCTGCTGGGATATTACAAAAAGAACGACGGCATCAAGGATCGCATCGTCTCCGATAAACTCAGCGCACTCTTAAGAGATCGTGTCAAGATGACTGAAAAGATTATCGCAAGCGAAAATTGATCCGGTGCAATCTCTTTCGTGCGATGGCTTGTTGCAGTTGGCATGTTGACTGAAACGAAGTAGTCTCGGCACCGTATGCCTAATTAACGGTAGCATACGGAAGCACTGACAGCTTTGCGTACGAGTTGCAATAAAATTTTGAGATGTTCGTCTAACGGACATGGTAGAGCGAACAAGTAGAGCGAACAAGTAGAGTTTTAGTAGAATTGGAATAGGTAATGCAAATGAATATGATTAGCCAAAGTAATTTGTGGACTGGCGGCATGCCGCAGGAATCAAGCCCACTTCGCGCAGGACTTGTGCCGATGGTCGTCGAACAGACAGCCCGTGGTGAACGCGCGTATGATATTTTTTCCCGCTTGTTAAAAGAGCGTATCATCTTTATCGGTACGCCGATTGATGATAACATCAGCTCGCTTATTATTGCGCAGTTGCTCTTTTTGGAATCGGAAGATCCGGATCGTGATATCAATATTTATATTAACTCTCCGGGCGGATCGGTCTCGGCGGGACTTGCGATTTATGATACGATGCAATACATCAAGCCCGATTGCGCAACGATCTGCCTTGGTATGGCGGCATCGATGGCATCGTTGCTGTTGGCAGGTGGTTCGGCTGGTAAGCGTACAGCGCTTCCGAACTCTCGCATCATGATCCATCAACCGCTCGGCGGCACACAGGGTCAGGCGACCGATATCGAAATCTACACGCGCGAAATGCTTCGCATGCGTGAGGCGCTTTACAAAATCTATGAATTCCATACGGGCAAACCGCTGGAGCAGATTGCGAAAGATGCCGAGCGCGATAACTACATGTCACCCGAACAGGCGAAAGAATACAACCTGATCGATAACGTGATGACAAAAAGCGCAATGAAAGAGTTAGGCGGCGGCAAACGCTTGCCACTCACTGCGGCTGTGAATCAGATCAACGAGAACGTTGATCACACAATCGCAGCAGCACCCGCACCAAGCAGCGGCGGAGGTTCGAGCGCCCGCTGATTGCCCTGAAACGGCTACGATGTATAATTCAAGAGCGGACACTTATAGCAAGTGTCCGCTCTTTTTTTATAAGTACTTCTCGAGGATTGATGCGGCTATGTTTACGCCACCATCAACTCTTCCAACAGTATGCCGCTCTTTTGTTCGACTTCGGCATGGAGCGAGTTGCCGTTTGCGTCCATCGTGCAGATGCCGGTGAAGCCTTCGACTTGCAAGTGCCACATCGCCTCGGGCAAACCGAACTCTTCGTAATCGACGCCCGTCACTTTTTTGATTGCTTCAGCATAGAACTGTGCAGCACCGCCGATTGCATTGACATAGATCGCGCCGCTCTCGTGAAGTCCATCGAGCGTCTTCTTTCCCATGCCGCCTTTGCCGATCACAACGCGTACGCCTTCTTGCTTGATCACATCCGCTTGATAGGGCTCTTCGCGAATCGAGGTTGTTGGTCCGGCTGCGGTGATCTTCCAATTGCCTTCAGCATCTTTGAGCACGACCGGTCCGCAATGATAGAGCACGCCATCCTTCATGCTGACCTTCGAACCATGCGAGACGATATGTTTATGAAATGCATCGCGGCCAGTGTGCATCTCACCGTTGATCACGATGATATCTCCAACTTTTATTTTGCGAACTTGCTCTTCAGTGATCGGCGCTTGCAGAACAACTTCTTTGCCTGTGAGCGCGAAGCCGGATGATTCGGCCATGCGTTTCACTTCGTCGTTATCGCGATAGAGCCAGCCTTTGATCGAGCCCTCGTTTGCATCGAGCGTCACGCCAAGCCTGCGATAGGCCCAACAATTATACGCGACCGAAACAAAATAACTTGCCGGCAATCTATCATAGACGCCAACCTTAATTCCAAGACACGTGATGTCACCACCAAATCCCATCGTGCCGATGCCGAGTGTGTTACTCTCGGTGAGGCACTCTTCTTCAAGCTTCGCGAGTGTCGGGTTCGGATTGGTGTCATCGACTCGGCGAAAGAGTTGATCCTTTGCAAGCGAGTAGCCCGAAGTACGATCACCGCCAATACCAATGCCAAGAAATCCGATCGAGCAACCTTGACCTTGCGCTTGCCACACTGCATGGAGTATGCACTTCTTCACGCCTTCCAAATCACGCCCGGCTTTTCCGACATGTTCGAGCGTTGTGGGAAGTGAGTATTGAATATTTTTATTTTCGCAACCTCCACCTTTGAGCACAAGCTTCACTTCGATCTCATCTTTTTCCCATTGCTCGAAATAGACGACCGGCACACCAGGTCCGAGATTGTTGCCGGAGTTTTTACCGGTGATCGAATCAACAGAGTTCGGTCGAAGCTTACCGGTCTTCGTTGCTTGTTCGATCGCAATGAGAATATCTTTTTTCATTTCGATCTGATTCGCACCGACCGGACACTTGATCTTGAACGTCGGCATTCCGGTATCCTGACAGATCGGTGAGACGTTATCGCACGCCATATCAACATTGAGACCAATCGTCGCGAGTGCGATTGTCGCATTCTTCGCGCGCTCCTTTTCCATCGCAGCCTTCAGCACACGGCGTACGTCGCTCGGAAGGTTGGTGGAAGTTTCGGTGATCAGCGTGAGAATGGATTCGCGAAAATTCTGCATTACTACTTGGATTTGAATTGACTGAAGTTAGCTAATCTTGAGCAGCCAAAACAGGAGCGTTCGGTGGAGAGTTCAGGATTGCTGATTTTCGGAAAAGCGCGAACGTATATTAAGCCAGAGTGTATATTCGTCTGTTCGGGAGTTACCGCTTCTGCATAACATGCCTAATTCGAAGAACAGATCAGCCTATCAATCATTTTCTGCGACTATTACTTCGCGGCCTTTTGCAGTCGCGATATTTCTGTTGCTGCTCAATGATCTTCTTCTGCAGCATTTGCTTCACAACGCATTTACCGGCAAGCTATCCGATTTTGCAGGGCTCTTTGCGTTCGCATTGTTTTTTGGTTCAATGTTTCCGAAGCATTCGAAGAGTGTGATCGCAGGTATTGGTGCTGCGTTCATTCTTTGGAAATCACCTCTCGCATCTGGCTGCATCGACCTCTTCAACAGCGTCGCGCCGTTTTCGATCGCTCGGGTTGTGGATTACACCGACATACTCGCGCTGATTGTTCTGCCGTTTGCTTATCTGGAATTGCATCGACCAAAGTCTGCGAGAGTTGATCGCAGTATGCGCACACAGCTTGCAACCGTTTTCAGTTGTGCAGTCGCGCTCTTTGCATTCTGCGCAACATCAATGACGCATCACAACGAAGATTTTGATCACGCGTATTATTTCTCGTTGGGCAAGGAAGCACTGCTGAATACTTTTACGCAGAAATCTATTGAGGTAACAAAATCGGATACGAACGATTTTCATTGCGTGGTTGGGTATGTCTACTCGACGGAGGGTCATGCGCCTTATCCCGATTCTTTAGTTCTCGAGGCGACGTGCGTTATTCGTTCTGAGTATGGCAATCAAGGTGCGCACTCGGTTCTGATCCTCAAGCGTCTCTTAACAAGTTCACGGCCTGAGCAAACGCGTGACGGGATGCTCGCAAATTTTGAGGCCGAGGTGATCGCCAAAATTCCCGGGAAGCTTAGCGATAATGTTCGTTGGCA
Organism: Kapaibacterium sp. (SeqCode); assembly: GCA_039923455.1. Classification (GTDB taxonomy): domain Bacteria; phylum Bacteroidota; class Ignavibacteria; order Palsa-1295; family Palsa-1295; genus JBDTCS01. Next base: position 40,665 of record JBDTCS010000174.1, read on the forward strand.
CTTTCCACGATTGGAGTTGAAATTTCTTGGAGCACCTATTCTTATCGCCCTTATCGTCGGCGAGATACTCTTGCTCATTCCGACAATCGTACTTAGGCGATCACGAAAGAAACCTCGAACAGCATCTGAGAAAAGCCGCACAGCAACAGTTGTGACTTGGATAATTTGGATCACAACCGCGACCTGGACCGTGCTGCTATT
>JBDTCS010000175.1:0-3435 GCA_039923455.1 Kapaibacterium sp. (SeqCode)
CGGGTCGGGCAATCCCGGTGTACCGTTGCTTAGCGGCTGCATCTCATCGAAGTCGAGGCCTCGACGTCCCTGCCCTCTTGGAGGCGCCTGCAGCGGACGTTTTGCAACAGGAACGCGCTCTGGGCGACCTTGTTGCTTACCAGAAGCGGGCTTCGGAGTTGCGGATTGCTGTCTTCCATTCTGAGGCCGCACTGCTTGCGGAACAACTCGAATTGGTTTTGGATCGACGAACTTTAGAACCGGTTTGATCGGCAACGGCTTGTCATCGCCTTTCAACTTACGATTCTTCCGGCGCTTCGCGTGCCGACTCTTGCCAACAACCGGAGGTTCATCAGACTTGGAATCACTATCCTCTTGAAATCCGACAGCGCGTCCATTCCTCGTAGGCTCTTGCTCGGCACTTTCATGATCATCCCTTTCGGCAAATTCTTCCGGCACAAACTCTTCGCCATCGGGCCGATCGAGTGCGTGTTCCATTGCACGTTCGTAGGCAGAGTCAGCGTCTTCTTCAAAGCTGGAAGCAAATTCGTCAAGCGGCGTGATGACTTCCTCTTCCACTTTCGGTTTGCGGAGTTTTACGGAGAGCTTTCCTTTCTCTTGTGGCTCGGCATACGCAGACTTAGATATCTCTTTGCCGGCAACTCTTGGTGCAAGCCCACGTTTCGGCTTTTTCTCCCAGAGCAGATTCTGCCTCGCAAGCGCGGCTTGTGCTTGACGCGTTTGCTGCGCCTCCGTTCGCTTGTGCGATTCGTACCGACTCTCAAGTTCAGCAGCATCAAGCCATGGAGTTGCAAGCGAACAAATCAATTCGCAAGCATGCAATGCGCTTTCCAGATTGTTGCTCTGTTTTACAACATCAACGAATCGGAGCAGATCATCGGCTGTCGCTTGATCCAATCGGATTAGTTCAGCAACATAATACAGCGCTTGCGGAAGCTCCGAAGGTGCGTCAACCTCATTCGCCTCGCTGCGTGCTTCCTCTGCTGCGGCCTCTTGCTTCTTCGTAAGTTTTTTAGTAGGCTTTAGCACAACAGCGGATGCAGGAAACGCTTCGGGATAGAATAATGCCAGATCCGGTAGTCCCACACCGTGCGCAACGAGCCACTCTGTCGTCTCCGCAAAGTCAAGTTCAAGTGCGATCTTACGCGTTCGAAAATATTGCTCATCGACCACACCTGCTTGTGCCGAGCGTCCCGAATCTCCTTTACTCGCCATCGAACGCTGCGAGAGCATTCCATAGAGTCGAAGATATTCACAGATATTCAGCAGACCAAGCTCCGACAAGAAATCCTCGGAAACATCCGCAGTGTATAGATCTCGAATGTGAACTCCGATTCGCTCCAGCAAAAAGCTTCCCGCACTTAATTCCCCGCTTGCTTGAATCGACAGATCGATCGGAGCGCGACGCTGCATGCGCTTCAACTCGGATTCCAGATCGACCCAAAACGCCTCTTCACGCGAACCAATTTTCCACTTTCTGTCCTCTTGCAGAATGCACTTATTGCCCGGAGAGAGCTTAACTTCTAATCGACTTGTGTGTTCGTTTTCTCGTAGTTGAGAATATATCATTCCAACGTATTGAATTCAGACGAAAATAAAATTTAGGGTTCTACTAGTGTTCGTGTGCTCAGCATTGTGCACCATGTGACGGGCAGATCGCCCTATCCTAGTTTGCAAATTTACAGCCAGATGTTCGCTCACTCGTGATCACGCGATTGGCGCTAATTCAAATATCTCGACTCCCAAAGTGTGAGATTGAAAAGCGTCCAAAGAATCTGTCCATTATTTCGTGTGCCGGCAACGTGCTCGGACACCAGCGATCGAACATAGTTTAGATCAAAATGCTTTGCCACGATTTGGCTAGCGTATAGATATTCTTCCATCATCGGTCGCAGATCGGTCTTCAGCCATTCCGTCACCGGCGCTGCAAAACCCATCTTCTTACGATAGATGTGTTCGTGCGGAAGTATCCCCTCAGCAGCTTTTTTTAGAATATGCTTCGGCTCGTAGTTGGGGCCGAGCGTGACCGACATCGGAAGCCTAAACGCATACTCTACGATTCTATGATCGAGAAATGGGACGCGTGCTTCGATACTTGTTGCCATCGAAACCTTGTCGACTCGCATCAATAGAAGTTCGGGCAAGCGTTGCTGAAACTCAAGATACATCATACGTTTTGCATAAGCCGAACGAGGATACCTCGATGATACCTCTTTGTGCCAACGCTCAACGAACTGTCCCGTCGAATCCCGCTCAGCATCATAGCTCTTGAACAACTTGCTCTTGTGCTCCTCCGTGAATGCCATCGCACCGCCCCAAAAGAGCTCTTCACCGGTCGAAAAGCGACGCATATATTCTCTCGCGAGCGGATGCTTGAGCAATGGCGTTGAGGCTAAGTACGCAGCGCGACGAATAAATTTCGGAAACACACTCGTGAGCGGCTTCCAATATTTTTCGTGCAACCTGATATCGCGAATCAGCCAAGGATACCCAGCGAACTCTTCGTCCGATCCTTCACCAACCTGCACAACAATCGTCCCCGAATCACGCGCGAGTTTCGAAACAAAGTAAAGCGGTATGCAAACCGGATCGCCGTTCGGCTCGTCTTCATGATATGCAAGATCAGAGATGACGCGCTTTGCATCACTGGAATCGATCAACACTTCATGATGATTCGTCTTGAATTTTTCAGCGATCGAACGAGCATAAGAAAGCTCGTTGTATTTCTCCAGATCTTTAAAGCCAACGGAGAACGTCTCGACCGGTCGATCCATCAATTCCGACATCAACGCGACATTCAGACTCGAATCGATTCCACCAGAGAGGAACACGCCAAATGGCACGTCAGACATCATTCGATCTTTGATCGAGCGGCGCAGCAAACTACGAATCTCTTCGATAGCTTGTGGCTCCGTAATTCCGGTCAAGGGCTCGCCAGCATCAAGCAGATTCCACCAACGACGTTTTGTAATATCACCGTTCGATGAGACTCGGAGCGTGTGTCCGGCTTCGAGTTTATGCACACCCGCAAAAAGTGTCTCAGGTGCCGGAGGCATCAGGAGCGAAAGGTAGTGCGGAAGTGCACGCTCGTTTAGCTCAGCGGAAATAGCCGGATGCTGCAAGAGTACCTTGATCTCGCTGCCCCAAATGAATCGCCCATTGGGAGTTGCGAAATAAAATGGCTTAATGCCGATCCGATCACGTGCGCAAAAAAGCTCGCGTTTGTCTTCATCCCAAATCGCGATCGAGAACATCCCAAGAAATTTATTCAGGCAATCTTCGCCCCACTGTTGGTAGGCATAGAGAATCGTCTCGGTGTCTGAATGGGATCTATATTGATATCCAAGAGCAATCAGTTCTTCACGGATCGCGAGATGATTGTACACTTCACCGTTGAAGACGATCGTGAAGCGACCGTCGGTTGTCTTCATCGGT
>JBDTCS010000176.1:0-3865 GCA_039923455.1 Kapaibacterium sp. (SeqCode)
GGTTGCGAGGTCGAGACTACTGCGCGGAACGGTAGTATTCCGTGCCTTTGTCACGGGTCAAGGTTTGGGCTCGACGGATCGGTTCAAATGGGACCTTCTGTCGAGGGATTGCACTCCTATGATGCACTCTTGGACGCCCCGAACCATTCGCTTCGAATCAAATTGGCCTGAACCTAACACCACGTTCGGGTAAAACTTTATAGCATGTTTACTTCCCTCGTCAAAACAAAGTTCGGACTCGCGGTGATTGCTGTGATCATGTTCGCCTATGCGAGTACAGCCTCGGCACTACCACGATTTTCACTTTTGACCGGTACGCGTTGTTCGGCTTGCCATTTTAATCCACAGGGTAGCGGCATTCGCACAGAGCTCGGTTGGTCGGTGATGAATGAAACCGGACTCTTCAAGTGGCGCGATTCACAAAACGATACGATCGCTGCGACGAATACGATGTTCGGCGGCAAAGTGATTCCTGGTCTCGATGCTCGCGGACAGATTGTGCGGCTTTCAACAACCGGTCAACGCGTTTTTATTCCAATGCAGCTTACGACTTCGGTCGCGTTTATGCCGGCGCATGAACTTTCGGTTTATACGAATGTGAATCTTGCAAGTATCGAAGAACGCATTCGTGGTGGCTCGCTCTATCCGGGCGAAACAGATTTTGATGCGGCCATCCAGTATCAACCCGATATCACACTTCCTTCGATTCGCGTAGGTATGATCGAGCCGAGCATTGGTATTCGTCAAGATGATCACACCGTCTTCGTGAATCGAGATGCAGCGCCGCACGGCGGATATATTTTCCCTGCGTATTACAATGACATGGGTGCAGAGCTGACCTACGAAGGATTGAAATTCCTATCCGTCAATGCCGGAATCTTCAACGCCTATTATCTTGCGCAAGTCGACCCCTCGATCGGAGTCGTCACATCCAACTTCGATTTTTCTCATCCGACGCTTTCAGGTCGCGTGATGCTTTGGCCACAACTTTTGGAACAAGCGATCAATGGTGAAGTTGGCGGCTCGATCATGGTGAATGGTTCGATGAAAATGATAAACGGATTCATCGGCCTCGGTCTTACCGATAAAGCAACGCTCTATCTCGAAGGCGTCCACTCCACGAACGCCGACAATCGAATACTTCGAAATTTTACGGTGATGGGTACCTATCAACTGGCACCATGGCTCACAGCGGAGTGGCGAGCCGATTGGGGACAGACCGAATTGTATCCCGGCAAATCGCTGGTGTATTCGCAAGCATTTACGCTTGGCGCAGAATTTTTCCCGCTGCCGTATATCGAGATTCGGCCGGAGTATAGACTGTATCAATCGCAACCGTTCTATGGACAAGGCACCTACACGGGGCAGTGGACCGGACAACTTCACGTCTTCTACTAAAACACGCGCTATGAATATGAAAGCGACAATAAGCCGTAGCCTGCGAATCGGGTTAGTACTAGTTTTAGTGCTCTGGGCGTTTCGGCTTACCGGATGCGATTACAACATAACGGGCAATCCCGTAGTGAGTCTGGTGCAGGTGACCTTGTCACCGCAAACAGCCACGATTGGTACAAGTTCACAACTTGCTCTCACGGCTACAATCAAGAATTATCTGCATGATGGCAGCGTCTCGTGGGAGTTTGTCGGATCCTCGGTCGGACAGATTGCTTCAAGTGGATTGACTGCGACTTACACGGCACCGGCGAAGATGACTGTGAGCCCAACGTTTGTAACAGTACTCGTGCGTTCGGTTGAAGATACTTCACAGCATCAACAGTGCATCATCACGATCACCCAAGGTGACACCTCGGGTGGAAATAAGATAAACATAACGCTAACGCCACTTTCTGTTTCACTTAAACCAGGTGGTATGCAGCAGTTCAATTCTACCGTGACGGGCACAGCCAACACAGGCATCACTTGGAAATTGGTGAGTGGGCAGGGGACGATCTCGCAATCAGGACTCTATCAAGCACCTGCTGCGATCACGACATCGATTGTAACTTCGATCATTCAAGCTACTGCTATCGCGGATAATTCGAAGTGGGCGCAAGCAATGATCGTGATAGTAGCGCCCGCAGATTCCACGGTTTGTTTCTCGCGAGATATATTACCGATGCTTGTAAGCAATTGCAGCATGAGTGGCTGTCACGATCCAGGCGAACGAGATCTGACGACTTACGCGGGAGCATTGCGATATGTCCGAGCTGGAAATGCCAGCAACAGCAAGCTCTATACCGCGGTCACACAAGTCAACGGTGATGATCGCATGCCGCCAGCACCCCGTTCGGTGCTTAGTGCTGCGCAGATTAAGCTGATCGGTCAGTGGATCAACGAAGGCGCAACCAACAGAGATTGCTCCGACACGACTACGACCGGTGGAGGTTGCGACACGACCACTGTGCACTACGCTGCATTTGTGAAGGGCGTGATTCAGAATTATTGTCTCGGTTGTCACAACGGCGCGACCGCATCGAAGGGCATTGACCTTTCGACGATCGCAGGTGTCCAAACCTACGCGAAGAACGGACAGCTCGTCGGGTCGATCAACGGAAGTGGCGGGCTTGTCCTAATGCCGCAGAGCGGTATCAAACTCGACAATTGCACGATCGCGAAGATCACAGCTTGGGTGAACAAGGGTGCGCCAAACGATTAAGCCCTGTGCTTCTTCAAGGTAATAATGGATATTTGAATTTCGGCATAGTTAGTGTAATAGTTAGGAATGGGATAACGATGTAATGTGAAAGAGGACATAAAATGAACAAACATTTTTCTTGGATCGCCGTGCTGCTCGGGCTTGTAATCGCAAGTGGCAGCGCAAATGCGCAATTAACGGTTTCTTCGAGTGGTGCGAAGCAAGTCACACTCAACGACAAAGTGAATAATAATCAATTTGTCTGGGTTAGCGAGGCTCCGCTGGAAAACACACGCGGTACGTCCGAAGGAGTTACGGGTACGTTCTCGATCGATCCGGCAAATATCGCTGCGATGCGTGGTACGATCTCCTCGCTCGTCGCCACAATGAAGACCGGTAACGCTGCGCGTGATAATCACCTCGTCGGACCACAGTGGCTTGACGCGACGAAATATCCGAAGATATCCTTCACGATTACTTCGATTGCAGGTGTACTGACTACTGGTAACATCGCGACCGGTACCGCAACAGGCACGTTCATGATGCATGGCATCTCGAAGACGATCACGATTCCGTTCAAGTTGACTTACCTATCCGAGAACGACAAAACACGTCAGCGCGCACCGGGTGACCTCGTAATGATCAGCGCAGATTTTACGATCGCACTGAAAGATTTTAAGGTTGCCGGATCAGAGGGTGTGATTGGCAGCAAGGTTGGCGAAGTGATCAAGATCAACGCACAGCTTTTTGGTAATACAAATTAAGGGACAGGTCATTTAATTGGCTGGATATATAGTAGAGGGGCGATTATGAAAACGACAAAGCAAAAACTCTCGATTGTATTCTTCGCATTGGCACTCGTAGTGATGGGTTGGTGGATATCGGCAGGAAGCCATATCTTTACAACAACGGAGAAGCTCGTGCAGGAAAAGGACGAACTCTTCGGTACCACGACGCAGCACTGGGAGAAGCAATTCACTCCCGGACTCACGATGCTCGGGCCTATCGCCGGAGTGCTCCTGATCGGTGGCGTGCTCATGCTACGCACCAGCAAGAAAACAAGGCAGAAGCTTGAAGACGACAAAAAACTTAAGCATGTAACGGTCTAACTCACCGCCGACTCTGACAAAATCCCCGCCCTGAAACGAGCGAGGATTTTTTTTAGTCTATCCCTCGAACAAGATATTGTGTGTCGATCAAACGCAGGAGTTCCAGTTTTAGCTGCTGAAC
>JBDTCS010000177.1:0-13535 GCA_039923455.1 Kapaibacterium sp. (SeqCode)
AACGTTCTGCGATCATTTCTTGAAACGGTCTTCGCTCTTCGCCCGAGATACCGTGCTTTGTCGTGCGATGTTTGAGCGGTATACCTTCATCTAATCCCTGAGGGGTCTGGCATGTGCGGACAGCATAGCGAATCCAGTCGAGCTCGCTCTTTTGTTTTCGCAAATAATAATCGGCGACAGATTCTTTGAGCCCTGCTATCTGCCAATAGAACTGCACACGCAAACCTTCAGCAAGTGCGCGGTAATCAAGGTACTTACTCTGGTATCCCTTGATGCGTGAAAAATAGTACCAGCTGAATGATGCAACAAAAGTCAAAAGATACAACGCCATAAACACTGGCTCCTTCTCGGGACCATGCGCATACAAATCGAGCATAAGTGCCGCGCTAAAAACACAAATGAGCAGCGCTCTGAGCGTGCGGATTGTTCGACGCTGAAAGTAGATCGCAAGCGTATCGGCGATCGCATAAAAACTTAGCGTGTGTTCGATCGTTGCACTGAGCATACCCCGTCGCTTGCGGGAAAGCAGATAATCTTTACTCTGCTCGCGAGCAGCTTTGAATGCTTTTGAGTGCCGTTTTGCATCATGGTTGAAGGTCTCCATGCGCTCGAAAATATCGTCGTAGGCCTTCTTTGCGTGTTCGTTCGATTCATACCCGCGTGGGTAACGCCAGTGTGTCGAGAGCGCGCGACCTCGTGTTGTACCGGCATAGTCGCCGAAGGCCCGATCATCAGAGAATCCTTGCTCATTCCCAATTCCTCGCTCTTCCAGCTCCGGATTGCTCTCACGTGGAGTGACCACATGAAATACCGGGCCACTTTCCACTGCATCAAGGTGGCTATGCTTCGGAGCGTACGGCTCCGGAATTCCGTCGAGCTTATACCTGATCACTTGCGAGGTCCCGCCCAAAAGATCACGCGTAACACCATCCCACAGTGCGAGAAGTATCTGACTGTGCCTTGCGATGTACGCACCAACTTGCGCGTATTGCATGTCGCGGCGCTCTCCACGATGCGCGATATCTTCGAGAGTCGATCCGGGCATGATCGGCAGCTCGAAGGAGTGATCGCATTGCGCAACGAGCGTCTCGAATTCTTTCGCTGACTCGGGGCCGGCGAAATCTAGGCAATATAAATCCTTCGGCATCGGCAATGCGACGACGAGATTGGCTCCGGATTCCTGTGCGATTCGAGCTCCGAGTCTATCTGCGCCATCCGCTAAGGCAGTCAGTAGTAGGAGCGGAGTGGAAGGGTGACGAGTTTGGAGATCACGAAAAAACTCCCGAAGAATTTGTTCAAGCGCCGGAATATCCTTCGCCCGAAGATCTCTGTGCCCTGTGATACCGACGACGAGGGGCAGCGGCCCGCAAGCGTCGCCATAAAATGCCGGTAAGTCCGAGTGATCGGAATCCGGAGGAGCGAAATGGGGGTCGGGCTTTTTGCTGTTCAATCCGGTTTCGTTGAAAGTGTGTCGCCTACTGGGCAAATCTACGAAAAGGACGCGGGTGTCTGGCCGAATAGTGGAGTCGGTCGGGCAATTGCATACGTCGGATGAAAAATGTCGGCAAATCCAAATCCAATAACCTGGGAATTCATGTATAGCCTGAGAAGAGTTATATATTGAGAACACGACACCCCACAAAACTATGTCGAAAAAACTGATTTCCGGACTTGTAGTCATTTTCGCAGCCTTGAGTATAGGCGCATACTTCACATTTCGCCCGCACGAACCCTCAGAGCTTGAAATTCCGGACCTGAGCCCTCGAACCGGCGAGTCAACTCCATCGGTCGAGTGGAAAAAGGCGCAGGCCAATCTTGTCCGATATCGCGGGGAATTGCGGCAGCATCCGGATCAGATCAAGAACTATATCGAGGTCTCCCAGATCTATATCGAAGAGGCTCGTGTCACCGGAAAGCATCATCAGTATATTCCACTCGCGCAACACGTGATCGATGCCGCATTGAAGGTTGATCCGGAAAGCTTTGAAGCGAACATTGTCAAAGCCTCGATGCTAATGACACTTCACCAATTTCAAGAAGCGCGAGTGCTCGCCGAGAAAGCTGTTGCAAGGAACCCGTACAATTCTTTCGCATACGGAGTCCTTTGTGATGCACACGTCGAGCTCGGAGAATATGCAAAAGCAGTCGAGGATTGCGACATGATGATGAAGGCGCGTCCTGATCTTCGCAGCTATGCTCGCGCTTCGTACCTTCGCGAACTGCACGGTGATCGTGATGGAGCCATTGGTGCAATGAAGCTTGCTGCCGACGCCGGAGTGTACGGAGCGGAAAGTCGCGAATGGGCTTTGTACAATCTTGGAAATATTTTTCTTGGAATGGGAAAGCTCGATACGGCAGCATTTATCTACAAAGGCATTCTGGAAGAGCGTCCGAGTTATGCGTTCGCAATGAGTGGTATGGCCTCTGTCGCGGCCGCTCGTAAGAACTATCAAGATGCTATCGCCTGGCTTGTAAAAGCAACGCAACTTACGTCGGAGCACATCTTCATCGAGCAACTTGCCGATCTCTATACGGCGATGGGACAAAAAGAGAGTGCAAAAACACTTGAGGATAAAGCGCTCGAAGCATTCAAACTCCATGAAGAAGGTGGTTGGAATGTCAATCGTGAGTATGCAGCGTTTTGTTTGAATCACGATATTCATATTCCGGAAGCACTCGCACGTGCTAAGAAAGATTACGACTCCAGACCTCAGAACATCGACGCGCTCGATACATACGCTTGGGCTCTTTACAAAAATGGGCAGCCACAAGCAGCACTTCCGCTCATCGGCGAAGCAATGCGCATGCACACACAAAACGGGCTTCTGCATTATCACGCAGCGATGATAGAGCATGCGCTCGGCAAAAAGCAGGAAGCTGCCGCCGAGCTACATGCCGCCTTTGCGGCCACGCCATACCTCAACGTGCTGATAGTGGACAAGGCACACGAGATGTTAACATCGCTCGGAACGCTCGCGAGCAATCAGTAAGCACGCACGCCACAGCTAACTCATAGCCCTACACGTATGCGTTCACATTTGCTACGAGCACTTGGTTTGCTACTGTTCGCCTTGTGCGTATTCCCAAGTTTCGCACACGCCGATTTCCGCCACGATATTCATATCAGCTACGGCAAGGCAGAGCTGCGTAATGATTCGCTGGTGATAAGCATCTCACTTTACAAAGATGATTTTCGTAAAGCGCTCGCCAAGTGGCACGTTGGCGGAGTCGAGTCGCTGACGAGTCCGGAATATGCCGCACTTGAGGTACGCTATCTACAAGCGTTCGTGCGCGCATGGGCGGATGACAATCAACAATTGCAGTTCAACAGTGTCATTCGCTCGGAAGAAGACGCGTCCCTCCGTTTTACATTTGCATTCCTTGCGCCGAAGGGAATACACTCGCTCGTACTCGACGATCGGATTCTGCTTCGCGAGTATGGTGATCAGATGAACTTGCTCGATCTCAAGATCTTTGGTCGCGAGATGAATCATATCTTTACAAGTTCGGCGATGACGTTTTACGCAAAGCTTTAGAATTTCAAAGTCTCAGCCCCCAATTTATGAGCAACTTTACACTTTTTTTTCAACTCGGATTTCGGCATATCCTCGAAGGTTACGATCACTTACTCTTTTTACTTGGGCTAGTGATAGTGACGAAACATTGGAAGGATCTGCTCAGAGTTATTTCGGCATTCACGGTTGCACACTCGACTACGCTCGTGCTCAGTGCACTTGGAATAATCTCACTGCCATCGATCGTCACCGAATCGCTTATTTGCTTTTCGATTATCTATGTTGGAGTCGAGAATGTAGTCCGAAAGGAGAAAAAGGGACGATGGATCGTGGCAGGATCGTTTGGGTTGATTCATGGTGCCGGATTTTCGAGTCACCTTACCGACCTACTAAAGTCGATGCTTGGAATGGGAAACATTTGGTCCCCTCTACTTGGATTTAATCTAGGGATCGAACTCGGACAGATCGTGGTGATCTCGGTCGTCTTCCCGTGTTTGTGGTTACTCCGAAAATATGGCACGGAAGATCGTGTTGTGCCGGAGATCTCACGGATCATCGCTTCGGTCGGTGCTGTGCTACTCGTATTTCGCATTTGGGGAATGAACCCGTGAAGCGAAAAGCACTATTTTGACTTCAGCTTCTGAAGCGTTTCTACCAAATGTTTGTAACCATTCTGTTGTGCGGACTCGATCGCGGTCTCACCATTCCTATCTTTTAGTGTAAGATCCGCTCCGTGCTTCACCAGCAGTTCAGCGATCTCATCGGAGTCCTCGCCGGGCAGATAAAAGAGTGGCGTACGACCATGTTTATCACGTACGTTGACATCGACATTATTGGCAAGCAATATCTCTGCTACTTTTAGTCGTGCGAACTTGGCAGCCAAATGGAGCGGCGTAATTCCATCCGTATCACGCGCTTCGAGATTTGCTCCACGGATATGTAGCATCACGACCAGAGGATCGCGACCTGCGAGTGCGGCATAGTGCAACGCGGTTCGTCCTGTGCTGTCTGGAATATCCGGATCGGCGCCACGTTTGAGAAGCGTTTGCACGCTCTCCTCAAAATTTTCCCAGACGGCGAATTGCAATGCGGTTTGGTGAAAAGTGTTTTGCGCATTTATCGCCGCACCATTCTTCAACAGCAACTCAACAATCGTACTTGTTCCATGCTCGGTACAAGCCGCGTGCAATGGCGTCATGTCGCTGAAAGATTTCGTATTCACGTTCGCATGATGCCGAAGCAGTAACTCTACCACATCTTCGTGACCTGAAGCTGCCGCAAAAAATAGCGGTGTATATCCGCGATCTGCCGAACCGAGGGTTTCGATGCTCGCATTTACGTTTGCGTTGTGTGCGAGTAATTCCTCGAGCACTCCGACCGAAGCTGAATGCGCGGCGACATGTATCATCTGCAATCCATCAGGAGTTGTGCGATCCATATCTGCTTTGTTTTCCAGCAGTATCGCGACTACCTCTTTCGAATCCGCATCGATTGCCTGATAGAGTGCGCTCTCCCCTTCCTCGTTTCTTGCTTCTATGTTCGCACCTGACTTTAGCAACAGCTTTACGGCCTCGGCTTTCTTGCTCGACGCTGCGAGCAGGAGCGGTGTATTGCCATCGCGCTCCTTCAGTTCGATCTTCGCCCCGGCCTTTAAAAGATACTCGATGACAGCTGTCTTGCCAGCGAACGCGGCGCAATGCAGTGGAGCCCAACCATCCTCGTTCTTCTTATTCAGGAGTGTTTTGTTGTGGCTCACCAGTTCGGTTACCACGCCAAGATCGCCTTTGGTAGCAGCTTCGTATACGTCTTGGGCAACCACAATTCGACCCCATCCCATTACGAAGAAAAAGCCCAGCAAAATCGTAGTGAGGGGAAAGCGGTTTGCATGTCGTATCTTTGGGGAAGACATTGGAGGTACCGAACAGCTAAACTGACCTGTTTTCGTAATCTTTGAATTCATTTTCGATGATGGACAGCAGTTCTCCCTCCTCACCATACACGTATCACATTTAGAACTCAGTTTCATTTTATGATGGCAACAAATAAAGCCCGAAGCCCAAAACATTTTGCAATCCTCGCACTCTTGCTTGCGATCGGTCCGATGATCGCGAGCTGTGCCCACACAAACGAACTTGCGAAATATAACGTGCGCGGCGCCTCGGTGGTCTATCGTTCACATGCAGCCGGTAACGCGCAGTCAACTACTTCGAACACCAGCACCAGTTCATCCGGTAACCCTGCGATCGACTTGGGTGCTGCCATAGGAAATGATATAGCCGCAAATCAAGCACAGCAAAAATTACGCAAGGCGATCATCCCCGATTCGCTGGCTGCTGCACTTGCGGTCGGAATCCAAAAAGCAGTATCCGATTATTTGCAGATGAAAGCCGTCTCCGGCGACAACTCTACGTTTATCGTCGAGACTATCCTTGAGCGATATGAGATATCCAGTTCGAGTACCTCCATTAGTGCACAAGTCCAAGGTACATCACGCATCATCGATCGAAGGTCCGGCAAGATCGTCTGGGAGGATGGCGAATCGGAGACTATTCCGCTTCGCAACTCCACAGCGGCTGCGTTGACGAGTGCCGTGAGTGACATGGTTGCCGGAGCGATTAATGCGCAAGAGCTTGCGAACATGTCAGAAGCTGAGATGCATACCGTGCTTGGCAACGCAGCCAAAGAAGTTGGCCGCGAGATCGGTGAGGTGTTGCGAAAGGACGTCGCAAAGATGACGAAGTAGTCTTCGAGTATAACACCGGTATGCAAAAGCCCCGAGAGAATCTCTCGGGGCTTTTGCTTTAACGCATTATTAATCTGCACTGCTCATATCATCGCGACTAATCAAATGTGTACTTTGATTTCGTAACCTTACCTTCCGGTCCGAGCAATACGAATTGCAAATGATGAATGTACTTCATCGCAACCGCCTTCACTTCCTCGGCGGTAACTTTCTGCGTCTCGGTAGTGATGCGGAATAGATTGCGCCAATCCCCCGACTCAATCTGATTCGAGTAAAGCCTGGTTGCTTGCTCGAGGTTCGTTTGCATGATGTAGAAGAACGTCGTTATGCGACCCGCCTTGGCGTTCTCAAGCTCTTTTTTGGGTACCAGCTTTGTCTGCAACTTGCGAATCTCATCGAAGACTACTCCACGAGCCGAATCGGGTAAGATCGACTGAAAAGTAAACTCCGCATGCATGTTGCCGTGCGTACCACCAACACCGGCACCCGGTGCGTAACTCAGATTGCGCTTCGTGCGAACCTCATCGAAGAGCCGTGTATCAAAAATCTCGAAGAGCACGCGCTCTGCCCACCAATCTTTGGTACCGATCATCGGTGCAGCACACTTCGCGATGAAGTAGGTCGTCGGAAGATCGCGAGACATCGCGGTCACCGAAGATTTTTCCGGAGGCAGAATGTGATCGACCGGAGGAAACTTGAACGCGCCCATCGGTAGCGATTCAAATTCTGCAAGTTTCTTTTCCAAAGCTTCACGTGAGACCTTACCTACAACGACCAGCGTCATCCGCGAGCGTTGCAGCTGGCTCTTCTGATAGTTCATCAGATCTTGAATCGTGAGATGCTCCACATCGGATTCGACCGCTTCATGATTCAGTACCGAGTTGCCTAACCAGAGACTATCGGATACGATGTTCGCATAACCTTCGGGATCCGAAGAACGACTACGAATTCCGTTCAGCACATTTTGCGTACGCTTCTGAAACTCGATGGTGTCGAAGTTCGGATTGCGAATCACATCGGAAAATATTTTCCAGGCTTGCTCGAAATTCGGTGCAATCGTCTGCAGCGAGAACGACAGATTGAAGTGGTCACCACCACCGTTGATCGAAGTCGACAGTTTCGCAAGTTGATTGCGGTATTCTTTCTTCGGATAGTTCTTGCTACCGCTTGATGCGATAACGCCACCTGTCATGCCGGAGAGCGCAGGATTCGCAGTCTCGCCGTATGCGAGGCCACCCTCGACTCCCAAGAATGCCGCGATGACATCATTGGCTTTGGAGTTGCGAAGAATCACGTGGATCCCGTGCGAAGTGAAATCTTTCGTATCTTCAGGTATCTGCGCGAAGGCGCTAGTTGCAAAACCGCAAAGGCCGAGCGCCAATACGGCAAGTGTTCTAAAATTTCTTGTCGTGGTCATGCTCATTGGAGGACCTCCTTCGGGTCAAGTGCGAGTTTAGAGAGATTGTCCTGTGAAGCAGCAACACCCATCACGTAGGGCTGGCCGTTGATGTAGCGATCGATGTAACGCTTAATGTCGGCGCGTGTTACTTTCTTCACGTTGTCGATGTAGTTCGTATAGTAATCCAATCCTGCCGAAGCCCAATAGAGCGGAAGTGCGCGAGTAGCAAACGCGCTCGCCGATTCCTGCTCATAGATACGATCGCCTTGCAAGATCTGTTTCGCCGTCTCGAGTTCTTCATCGCTGAAATAATCGGCAGCATCGAAATCGGCAACTTCATCCATCATCGCTTTGATCGACTTCTTCGTCGATCCGACCGGAGCGAACATTCGAATATCGATCGGTCCCACATTTTGTTGTGAGTAATAGCTCATACCAACCTGATATGCCATTCGCGATTCGACAAGCTTTTTCTGAAAGCGAGAATTTGGCTGATCGATGATCGTCGAAAATACATCGGCGGCATACGTATCATCATCTTGCTTACCCATACTCGGACCCTGCCAGGTCACTTGTACATAAGCGTAAGGAATCCCTGCAGCTTCGCGAACGACAAGCTGTTTCTTGATCGGCGGAAACGCTGGAGGTGACCACTTCGGGAATGGATTTTCGCCACGCTCCCACATGCCGAAATATTTCTCCGCCTGAGCGAAGACAGTATTCGCATCTACGTCTCCGGCTACGATGAGCGCCATATTGTTCGGCACATAGAACCGGTGTTGAATCGTGTGCATTAGCTCCGGAGTCGCAGAGAGTATCGTCGAACGCAATCCGAGTTGCTCCTTGCGGCTAAAAAGCTCCGGAGACCAAATAGCGCTATCCATTGCATAGCGGATTCTGAAGAGTGGGCTCGCTTCATTACGATCGAACTCACCAAGCACTACATAACGCTCTTTGCGAATCTCGGCAGTGTCGAAGAGCGGTGTACGAATCGCCTCTGACATAAATTCAAAACCGCGTGCGAGGTTACGCTTCGGAATAATGATGAAGTAATTCACATCTTCCGTGCCGGTCGTCGCATTGCTCACACCGAGCGAAGCACCGAGGCTCTGCAGCCCCTCGAGAAATGCGGCCTGCGAAGGATAGGTCTCGTTCGCTTTAAAAAACATGTGCTCGTAAAGATGCGATAGGCCGCTGAACTCCGGAGATTCGGTGAAGCCGCCATTTCGGGCAACTAGCTCCACTGTTGCAAGAGGAACCATGTGGTTCTCGACAACAATGATCTCGAGTCCGTTCTTTAACTTCTTTGTTTTATAATCTGGATGCTGCGCTTGTGCATTCTCACCCAAGAGCGCAAGCGCAAGAATGGTAGAGAGAATACATAGCCAGCAGAAACATGTTCGCATAGCGGTTCGATTTGGTTACGAAATCTTTCGGAATGATCTCAAAAATGCCCAACTTCTCAGTCGGTGCCGGGGAAGCAACATAAGTCCGGCGTAAATGTATTCCGTAAGTTTAGGAAGCAGGTCTGGCTGGCATACTACAAGAATGACTGCTTTTGTACACGCATTATCCACTAATCGCTGAGTTTGACCGTTCGGACCTAGAACTGTAGCGTGTAACCTTTTCCACACTCGGGTGTTATTTTTGACAAGCACTAATGCTGGCGATTCTCGACTAGGGATTGTCAACCACAGATTCTCGATCACGTTTGATCTACGGCTACTACCACCGATGATCGTATACCTTCGTTCTACTCTCGCACGGACTAGCAAATCGGTACTACGAGCAGTACTCATTTTGCTTGCACTCTCAAGCATTGCAAATGCTCAAACCTGGAAAACAGTAATGAATTTTGGGAGCGGTGTCTCCTGCGTTTATTTCGTTGATCTGCCGGGCGGGCCGAGTCTCGGGTTTGTGGGGCTTTGGAGTGGGGAAGTTTGGCGAACGACAGATGCTGGAAATTCCTGGACTCTGACCACCGGTAGCCCTGCACTCAACTCATACGTAACCGGAATCACGTTTAAGGACAAAATGACCGGATGGTTCAGCTCCGGATTTTTCTCGGGATTCTATCCCGGTACACTCGGGCGCATTTACAAAACGGTGGATGGCGGACTTAATTGGAAGGCCGTAACTCCGGCAGGCACTTGGTCGAGTGTTTATTATAATCCGGGGAAGCAATTACTTCTCGCCTCCGATTGGAACGGGTCCGGTGCAAGTTACTCCACCGATGAGGGTTCCACTTGGAATATATCCGTAACAGGAAGAAGGCTCAGTGGCTACTCATTCAGCGACGCAGATCATGGAATAGTCTCGATGCTTGGCGGCTCGTTCATGACTACGTCGGATGGTGGCTTCACGTGGACGCCGGCAAATTTTTCGGTCGAGTGCTGGTATCCGCTAATGGTACCCGGCACGAAAGAGTGTTACGCCGTGAGCGAAGCCAGCGGTGGAGTTTTTCATTCCAGCGATTGGGGAAATAATTGGACGAAAGTCACGTCCTTCATGACCACTGCTACTGCCGGACCGACGGGCTATGTACAACTTGAGAATGACGGCGTGCTCTCAATTCAATCGCGTGATCGAGGTGTGCTCATATCCTCCGATCAGGGGCAATCGTGGAATTCGATCAGTGGCCCCAACAATCAATATGACACACGTTTTTTTGGAAAGTGCAATTACGTCTTCGCCGGATTGGGAGCGAGCATCACAGAAGGTGCACTATTGCGATATGTCTTTAATGATATCACGAGTGTGCCACGTCCGCAAGCGGGCTTCATGGATACGAGTGGTGCGATGAAGATCAATGTTCACACTTCTGATTCAGTTACGACAACGATCCGCTCAACGAATACGATCAGCAACTCCCCATCACTCGACAATTTGGATTTCACAGTCCTGCACGATCCCGACATGATTTCGATCACGGGCATTCGAGCCGCAACAGGCTTTTCGCTCGTTTCGCAAAGTGATAACAACGGAGTTACACAGTTCCGATTGAAGCGGCAATCCACTGTGAACATCCCTGCCGGCACGGCTCTCGTGGACATTCGATCAATCGTTGAGTTGACACCCAGCCATGTGTCAAAACTGATTCTGGAAAATATTCTATACTCCGATAGCGCGAGCGTAACGGTTTGTGGTATCCTTCCTTCGTTCACAGCTGACACAATGACGATCGTGCTGCACGATCAGTGCGGCGATAGCACACTTCGCTCGCAAATGAATAAAACGCTGGAGCTCGTAGTCCTTGGCATTTATCCTAATCCGATTCATGGCAATACGAATTCTGCCGCATTCGCTCAAGTGGAATTATCACTCGCGAATGCCGGACACGTTCGGCTGCAACTCACCGATGCCATCGGACGCATCGTCGGCAACAGTGCAGACTTTGATCTGTCAGCGGGCCAGCACACACTGCCACTTCGAACCGACCAGTTCGGCAAGATGCAACTTGCCGAAGGAGTCTATTATCTCAACATACGATCTGGGTCGGTCAGCTTGCTGGAAAAACTTGCCGTTGTGCACGAGCATTAGTGTTTGTAAATCTTGAGAAGACTCTTATTTTATTTTAGCGCGACTCATCGAAGAGCTATTGATTCGTCGTATTTTTGAAGCTCACGTACACACTTGAGTATTGTTTGCTTCCTTTGATTAACGAAAAACGCCCGAACCCTACATCAGGCGGCACATCTAAACTACTTTTTATTTCAATCGTGGTGCTGCTCATCGAGCAGACCCGCTTTCTGTTCGTCTATCCGATACCGGATACAGCGATGTGGTTCGGTGACGAGAGTTGGATGATGCTCCTTGGCCGCGGCCTCATCAAAACCGGAAGCGCACGATTTCCGGAAGCCCTCGGCTCCACGCTTTTCCATTCCACCGGTCTAATCGTCGGAAGCTTGTGGGGATATGCGTTGCTCTATGGCGCACCGGGATATTGGTGGGGACATTCCGTGATGTTCGGGCATGCGTTCACTCTCGTCGAGATCGGAAGGATCGTCACGCTACTCGTATCGCTCGTCACCCTTTATTATACGTATCACATAGCGCGACAACTCGATATTGCTAAGACGTATGCAATCGCGTGCGTGCTACTCATCACCACGTGCGATGCATTTCTTTTTTCTACCCATTCGGCTCGCTCGGATGGTCTGACCGGATTGGGTGTGCTGGTGTTGCTCTCAATGTGTCTTCGTGCGATCGAGCATCAAGTTCGCAACAAGGTTTTGCGTCCCGGCTGGTGGTTCAGCTTTGGACTGATTGCGACGGGCCTTCTAAGCTTCTCGCAGCATCACATGACAACCGCCGCGCTCTTTTGCGTTTATGCTGCATGGAAGTTAGGCGCACTAAAACATTGGCGTCAGTTTGCCGCGATGATCGCCGGTGCAACCGTGATCGTTGGAGCGCTCCTCGCGATCTACTTCTCTTCGATGGGCGATATCTCGATGTATGGCTCGCATCGGAGTTTGCAATATCAAAACATCGTCGGTTCACTTCCTGTGTTTCATCCGTTCTCGGTCGCGGTGCAATGGATTAATACGTATCTGCGCATTCGGCAGTTCATGATGGAGGCGTGGCCCGTTGGATTGCTCTTAGCTGTCGGTGTTTTGTATTGGATGCTCATCGCTCGACCAAGACCACGCATTAGGATTGCGCAACCGAAGGTAGCATTTTTTCTTGTTGCGACATTCTGGCTCGTGATGTCGTGTATGCTCTTCGAAGGGCCGGCTGTATTTTATCTCATTCATCTGCTGCCGTGGTTAGCGATTGCGGCGGTCCTGCTTGCCGAACGAGCTGTGCGCCGTTTTATAAACGGTAAGGCTCGAAGGGTTGTGATAATCGTGGCGTCGTTGTTTGTTGTGTGCGCGATCACGAATGCATTCTATCATGCAGAGATGTTCGGCAATGTCGGAGCGACCCTAACACAAGCACACTCTGCCGCTGTTTCAGAACTCCTCGCCAAGACATACACGCTCGGCAAAAAGCCACTCATCGCGACTGCGCAACAGGGTGTGAACTACGTCGACCGCGATACGAACGTACGCCTGATGACCTACCACTTTCTCCTTTTCGGATTGGAGAATGTGTCCCCGATCGAGGTGATCGATAGCGAACACGTTGACTATCTTCTCACCTACACCGGCAGACCAGATGACGCGATGCAATCTGCCGCTGATTCGTATGGCACCTTAGTCGCGACAAGCATTGGGCACTATACCGATCTCTATCGCGACTACTTTGCACCGAATTGGACGCATCTGGATACGCTTCGACTCTATCGCTGGCAACGCAGCTCTCGTGTCGCGATTCCTATAGAGAGAAATGCATTTCGATTCCAGCGCTTGCCGTGAGATAATTCGTCGAGGTCGAAGTAAGTGAACTCCCCGGAAGCACATTATACTTCACAGTCAGATCAGCGCTAAACATTCCGGCGAGTGGAACAAGTGCACCACCAACTAAAGCATAGCCGATCTTGGTTTGATTAATCGCAGCAGCCGGACTTGCAATACCGTTCGTTGTTTGATTTACGAGATCGTTCACGCTCGCTTCTGCACCCAAATACGGTGTAACACCATTCACGTCGATCATAAAGCGCATACCGGCAAAGAAAGGAAAATTGGTGAAGTTGATCTCGGTCGAATCGATACGCTGCTTGCCAAAACTCATATAGCCTACTCCCACAACCCCATTCAGCGAGGCACCGAGAGGCATGCTCACAGTCGCTGTCACTCCATAACCACCCGCAGTTGCAACCAGACTCCCCTCACCTGCCGGACGTTCCCAGACACCTTGCAGGCTGAGATTCAATCCGTTGGCTGGTCGAGGATGGGCTGCGGCTTGAGTATTTGTCCCGGTTTGAGCGTGCAGTGCG
>JBDTCS010000178.1:0-3028 GCA_039923455.1 Kapaibacterium sp. (SeqCode)
AAAACTTTCTCAAGCAAGACTTTCTCAAGCAAAACTTTCTCAAGCAAAACTTTCTCAACAATGAGCCCTCGTTCACAAGCGAACCAACAAGAGCCCGACAGCAAATTCCTTGCAAATTTACATAAAAACAGGCACGGGTTACAGTAATCTATTGAATGAAACCCAATTTCCGTGCTAATTATTCAGATTTTCTATTCAGATTTCATGATTCGTTTTCTCGAGCGTTCATACACCTCGCTTAGGATTTGCTTCGTGAGGAGTATATCCTCGTCGAGCGCATGCCGAGAAAATTGTCGAGCGGTCCGAACAAGTTCGGGGTCGATCTCGGTGATAACAAGGTCCTCTTCAAAAAACTTTGCGAGCGCAACGGTCTCGCCACCGGGCGTAACAAGCTCTGAGCCTCCCCAAAAATTCACTCCATCTTCCACCCCGACTCGATTTACAAATGCAAGATACACGCCAAAGAGTCTCGCATACGCGGCGTGATGCTCACGATTGACAATATAATTTTCCGGAACGAGTGATTTTGCCGCATCCTCACCCGTTTCAAGTCTCGTCGGGCTTGCCGCGATCGTGATGATCATCTGCGCATCGTCGCACGCGAGAAGATAGGGCAATGATGGGTGCCAAAGATCTTCACAAACGAGAATTCCGATTCGACCAAGGCGCGTAGAATCGAATGCTGCGACAGTTGTCCCTTTTGAAAAATAACGCATCTCTTCGAAGAGACCGTATGTCGGCGGGTAGATTTTATGATGCACAAATTGCGCTTCGCCATTCTCGAAGAGAAACGCTGAATTGAACACAGCGCCGCGTTCGTCTTCTTCTACACCGCCACAGATGATCGTGATCTTCTTGCTTAGCGCTCGGAGTGGTTGGAGTACTTCTGACGTGCGTGGATCGAGAGCAACTTCGAAATTCAAATCTCGGAGTGTATAACCGGTGAGCGAGAGTTCCGGGAAAACAATCGCTTCGGCACCGGCAGAAATCGCGCGATGAATAACTGCGACATGATGCTCCACATTGCGAGCAACATCTCCAAGTACCGAAGTCGTCTGAGCTAACGCGATCTTGCAGGGCTTTAAAAGCATTCCGAAGCTATTGGTTCACGCACTCTGTCGCGACTAATCGCTTGATCTCGCGAGCACTAACACTAAGCGAATCAAACCTAAGCGAGCGTCGAAACAGTCCCACAGCGGCCTCACGATGACCAAGTGTGTATTCCAATTTTCCCCAGGTCGCCAAAAACGAAGCCGAGTGTTCACCTGCGCCCGAGAGCAAGGTCATCAGTTGGGTTGAGACGAGCAATAGCGAATCCCATCTCGGTGTAACGAGCAAAATCCCCCCTGCGATCTGAGTAGCTCTTGGCGCATCATGCACCAGTGGGAGAAGTCTATGCATCGCATCAAGTTGCGAGCGCTCGGAACCCGAAAGCAGCGCGTCATTCAATCCGCCGAGCGTAACAGCGAGTGCAGAATCTTTTGATGCGTTCGCGAGCTCGACAAACGTTGATGCAAAGGGCAAAGTAACAAGTGTGTTTATCGAGCGTCGATCACTTCCGCGTAAATAAGAATGCTGTGTCTCCAATTCCCGTTTACCAAGTTCCCTTCCTAAAACGATGTTCGTGTCGAGCAAGACTTCCGCGGCAAGTGCTTGAAGATATGCGGTGTGATTAACCGGGAAGTGGGCCGCAAGTTGAACAAGAGCATTTCGCTCGAGAAGAAATACTTGATGCACGCTGTCGCGGGTGTGCTGGACAATCTGATTCCACACGGAGTCTGCCGGTGCGGGTTGATAGTGGTCGCCTTTGAGTTTAAAAAATCTCCGTGGAATGTTCGGAGCAAATCCTTCCAAGCGATCGGCTAATGATTCGGAGTGCTCGATTAACGCGAGTGAACTATCTGAGAGCCGAATAAAAGTTGGAGCAGTACTATCAGATCGAAACCTGACCGCGAGCCCGAGTGAATCCTTACGGTGACCGATGATCCATAGACCATGCGCTGCATCGGAAGTTCTCGTAACTTGCAAAATCACCTCGTTCCGGTGATCGTGATCGATATCACGAACTTCGATCGAGGCAACACCTTCGATCAAGAGTCTATCTCGCCAAGCATATTGATGTGCGGTGCTATCCCACTTGTACCAAACGATCTGCTCCGTCGTACCGGTGTCCTGATCAAACTCGGCAACAAGATCGAATTGCTCGCTGTAGAATCCGGTACGAATGAGGCGCGTAATGGAATAGCCTATAGGGGATCGCGGAACTGCGAAAAGATCGGGAAGACGGGAGGAAAGCTTATCGCGAAGGTCCGCTTGCGGCCTATCCGAGCTATCTGTACCAGCAAACCGACGCGGCGAATGGCACGACGCGAGCGCACAACAAATTACAAGCCACAGTACAAAATTCGAGAATGCTCTCAATGCATCACAACTTCGTTGCTGATCTCTCCTGTAGCTTTGCCGCTCTCATTTGGCAAAGCCTCGAGAACATGTTCGCCGATCTTACGCACAGCGGCGATGACACCAAGCTCGAATTCGGCTTTTTTGAAATGTCCGCCAAGCGTGCGTGCGACATCCACCCAACCTTCGGGCGCACTGTGCTTGTGTACACCTTCATCACCAACAACATAGAACTTGCGTTCGTCGTAGAGAATGAACAATAGCACTCCGCCTCGGTTGCGCGTTTTATCGACGCCGAGTTTGAAAAACTCTTGGAGCGCAAGATCTTTGATCTCAAGGCCAGCTTCAGAGGAATCACGAAGATCGCGAATTGATATTTTTATTTCCGTGCCGGTCTTCTTCTCGACTTCTTCAACGACCTTCGAGATACGCTCAAGCGAATCCTGCGGAAACGCATCAGCTGCGTGTGGCGGAAAAGTATGCGATGACATAATACCTGTTATAGAATGATCACAAAATTACCAATCCCCACCAGCACCTCCGCCACCGAAGGAACCTCCTCCGCCGGACCAACCACCACCACCTCCGCTAAATCCACCGCCGCCACCACCGAACATTCCACCGCCTC
>JBDTCS010000179.1:0-10224 GCA_039923455.1 Kapaibacterium sp. (SeqCode)
TCTTTGAACGACTCTACGTCGTAAGTTTGCCCAAGGAATCACACGCATCTCACACTCCGGGCACACAAACATGTCGTACGCAGACAAGATCACCTACATAGTTACTATCATAGCGGGCATTATGGCCGCACTCGAACTGACATTCGCAAAGCTCGCTTGGTGGGAAGTGCCACATGACGGGAAGAATTTCATCATTTTTTTGCTCGTGCTTGGTTTGATTCACAATCTAATCAAGAACGCGACGCTAAAAAATCCTGCGGTCAAACGAGGCAAGCTCACATCCGAAGAGCAAAAGAAGATTGCCTTCGGCGCAATCGTATCTTACCCACTCGCGATCTCGATAACAACTTATATTTTGGTCACACTTGGAAACATAATGAGCTGAGTTCTTCTTGTCGGAATCATGGTGGTGCGAGGTTAAAAATATACTTTTCGTAGGAGCGAGGTTTTGCGCAAATATGCGTTGATTTTTCTTTAAACGAGTAAAGTGGTCTCGATGTTTCAAAAGCTCAATTTGCCTGCCGAATACGATTAAAATTCGATAAAATATTTTTCCACAATTGCGTGCTCCTTGATTCGCAATCGTCACGTTTTAGCGCAGAACAATTAGACTATCCCTACTTTTTCAATCCATTTTCTCCACCGCCCCGTATCTTTGTGCTTTCTAATCCACCCAAATTCCCGTGCATGACGCCCTGCTGATTGATCGTCTTCAGTTTACCTTTACGGTAACGTTTCATTATATCTTCCCACAACTCACGATGGGGCTTGCGCTCCTGATTGTTATTCTCAAAATTCTTGGACGTCGCACAAAGAATCCTATCTATGATCGTGGTGCAAGATTTTGGGGTAAGATCTTCGCGGTGAATTTTGCTGTCGGCGTTGTGACCGGTATTCCGATGGAGTTTCAATTCGGAACAAACTGGGCAGCGTTCTCAAAATACGCTGGTGGTGTGATCGGACAAACGCTCGCGATGGAAGGCGTCTTCGCATTTTTTCTCGAGTCGAGTTTTCTCGGTTTGTTTCTCTTTGGCGAAAAAAGGTTTGGTCCGAAAGTACATTTCCTAAGTGCGGTACTCGTCTTCATCGGTTCATGGATTTCCGGCTTTTTTATTGTTGCGACCGACGCGTGGATGCAGCATCCGGTTGCATACGAGATCGGCAAGAACGGCACGGCGCAGCTCACCAGTTTTTGGGGAATGCTCACGAACCCCTGGGTTTTCTGGCAATATTTTCACACAATGGTCGGTGCTGTAGTGACCGGTGCATTTGTGATGGCTTCCGTTGGCGCGTACTATTTGCTCGCGAAAAAACATTTAGAGCACGCGCGCATCTTTATTCGCGTCGGCGTATTGGTTGGATTGTTTGCAGCACTCTTGCAAGTATTTCCAAGCGGTGACGAACAGGCGAAGAACATCGAGGCTTCGCAACCGGTAACGCTCGCAGCTATGGAAGGACTGTTCAAAACCACACAAGGTGCAGAACTCGTCATACTGGGTCAGCCGAACATGGAAACGCAGACGTTAGATAATCCGATCACGCTGCCGAACGTACTAAGCTTTCTGACCTATCGTTCATGGAATGCAGAAGTTCGCGGGTTGAATGCATTCCCTCATGATCTATGGCCGCAGAATATTCCGTTGCTCTATTATAGTTATCACATCATGGTCGGGCTCGGAACGCTGTTCATCGTGATCATGCTTGTCGCCACGTTTTTGTTGTGGCGACGTAAACTTTACTCGGCGCGTTGGATGCTTTGGATCTTGATGCTCGCTGTTCCCTTTCCCTATCTCGCAAACACTGCGGGTTGGACGACCGCCGAACTTGGAAGGCAACCGTGGTTGATCTATGGACTCATGCGCACCGCCGATGGTGCGTCGCCCTACGTCTCGGCTGGCAACGGTATCTTCACGCTACTCGGATTTCTTGGGCTCTATCTATTGCTTGGCGTGCTCTTTATTATTCTTGTTCTAAAGGAGATCAAGCACGGACCGGAAGAACTTGCGATCACCACGGAGGTCATAGCATAACATGGCAACACTCTGGTTCGCAATCATCGCGCTCATGATCGCCATCTATGTCATACTCGATGGCTTCGATCTCGGAGCAGGCGTGCTCCATCTTTTTCTCGCAAAGACCGATAAGGAGCGTCGCACAATTCTGCAAGCGATCGGCCCGTTGTGGGATGGCAACGAAGTGTGGCTGATCGCGGCAGGTGGTACGCTCTTCTTTGCATTCCCAACGCTTTATGCTTCGAGCTTCAGCGGGTTTTATTTGCCGCTTATGCTCGTGCTTTGGCTTTTGATCTTGCGCGGACTCGGAATTGAATTTCGCAAGCATCTCGAATCGGCGATGTGGCATTCGTTCTTCGATGCTATGTTCGCTATCGCAAGTATTCTACTCAGTATCGTCTTCGGTGCAGCGCTCGGAAATGTCGTGCGTGGTGTGCCGCTACACGCAGACGGATATTTTTTCGAAGCATTCTGGACATCGTTCTTTGTGATTCCCGAAGCAGGTATTCTCGATTGGTACACAGTGTTGCTCGGGCTCGTATCGCTCGCGACGCTTGCGAATCATGGCGCCCACTTTCTTGCGCTAAAGACCGATGGTGCATTGCAACTCCGGGCGCAGAATTTTTCGAGCAAAGCAATCTGGGCAGTCGCTCTGCTCTCAGTTGTCGCGGCGATTGCAACATTCACAATTCGTCCGGAGATACCTCAGAAGTTTAGCGATCAGCCGATTGGCATTGTTTTTATTCTGATGGGTGTAGCAGGCATTGCGGGAATGATCTATTATCGCGGCCGCAATCGTGACATGCATGCGTTCCTCTCATCGGCACTCTTCATCGCCGGAATGCTCTGTAGCACGGCTTTCGGTGTCTATCCTATTCTCTTGCGCTCGTCGATTGACGAGAAATATAGTCTCACGATTCAGAATGCCGCCGCGTCCGAATACGGCCTCGGCGTCGGCATCATCTGGTGGTGTGTCGGGATGATCTTAGTAGCCGGCTACTTCATCTATATCTATCGCACATTCCGCGGGAAGGTAACTGTTGCCGAAGATGGTTATTAATTGACATCCTCGCTTTGCGTCGCAAATAAAAACCCGTTGCAATAAAATTGCAACGGGTTTCTAATACTAACCGCGAATCCGAATTACCGAGCGACCACCATCTGGCGTTCGAGGCGAACTACTCCATTCGTGAGTTGATAAACATACGTGCCACTCGCGAGATCACTGCAGTCGATCTTGAAGGCATGTGTCCCCTTCTCAAATTGCTGAGCTGGCAGTACCTTCACAGTTTTTCCCGTGACGTCAAGGATTGAGAATTCCAATCTGGCAGGCTCCGGATTGTAGAAGCTAATGTTCGTGAACGGCTTTGAAGGATTTGGGAAACTCTGATACAGTTCATATCCATTTTGCGCGGCAAGGGTTGCGACTGCACCGGTAGTTGTTCCGTTGCCTCTCAAGACTATTGCGAATGCGTTGAGCGATTGAGGCGCCCCAACCGGATAGGTTAGGACAGAGGTCTCGGCGCCAACGTGCGTCGGATGAAACCGTATGCGTTGTGCAGCTGTGCCTCCATTGCGTAAAATAATCGCCGGCTGCGGTAAACCGATTAGATCAAAATCCGCAGGATTCGTACCACCGCCGATGACGCCCGCACCTGCGGTCCAATCCACATTGCCATTATTGACAATACGAATATCGAAGAAAGCCGAGTCTTTCACTCTGCAACTAATCGTAGTATCAATCGAGGCGAGCAAGACTCCTGTACCCAAACCATTGAGCGGTATTTTTACGGACGTTAGGCCGCCCGAGCCCGATACAACGAGTGTATCGTGCGCAGAGCCGATCTTGGTAGGAGTGAACGTTACGATGAACGAGGCAGTCGATCCTCCACGCATTGCTGTGCTTGATGTTGCGCCAACAATCGAGTAGACGGGGTTTCCTGATGGAATTGCGAGTGCGTAGCTTGTTACGATCTCCCCGCAATTCGAAACTTCGATCGTGTCGGTCTGTGAAGTCCCGACCGGTGTGGCTCTATCAAAGAGTGCACTCGGCACAATTGTCGCGCATTGCTCCATGCCGAAGCCTCGGAGTACAAGCGGAATGTTGATCGAGCGACCTTCGGTCGTGCCGGAGAGCGATAGCGTCGTACTGCGAAGTCCATGCTTCGATGGCGTGACACAACGCGTGAACAAAAGCATATCACCCGGTTTCAAGTAGGTCGGAAACGTCCAAGTGTTCAATAAAAACTCTGAAGAGTCCCCGCCGTTGAGTTGCGCCTTTAAGATCACAAAATCGGACGTACCATTGTTTTTGATAGTATCCGTGATACAATCCTGCTTGCCTATCGCTACGGAATCGATTCTGGAGAACGAACCAATCAGATGCGGCGAAGGAATTCCGACTCCTATGACGGTGAATGGAATCTTGCTCGTATCGCGAGGGATCACCTCATTGGTCAATGGAATATCCGTATTGAAGCGATAGCCCGCAACACGCGTACCTCGCTGAACGGGACTGAAGCAGACATTGAACGGGAGTTGTGCATTCGGCAGCAGCACCGTATCCGCATGGGCAATCGGTGTGAAGACAAAGTCGGGATCGGCAACACCTGCCCGATAGTTTTTCAGAATTCTAACTGTGTCAGTGCCTATATTTTTAATCAGCACCGTTTTGCAAAGCGTGTCGCCGATCCGAACACTGTCAAAGTTCAGGAAGGAAGGGCTCACGACGAGTCGACGATTGCTTGGAGCTACTGCGTTGCCGGGTGTGAAGCGAAGATCTGTCGCAGGCGTCATGTTGCTCGCCGTATCCACTCGTTGGAAAACAAAGTTCGGAAGCGCTGCTCCGTTTAATCCCACCCCTGCGCTTCCGGTACCGAGCACAGTTGCGTGATCACGATAAACAAACTCGATAACACTCGTTGATTCATATAACCGAATATTAGCGATCGTTGCATTCACATTCGGGTTGAACAATCCAAACTTGTAGTCCTCGATCGTGAAGATTCGATTCGGCGCAGTCCCACTTACACCGGTCAAGATGTAACCGAAGCCCGAGCCAAAATTCTGGACGTGTCCGCTGAAGAATAGGATCGCGGGAGCATATCCCGATTGCCCCACCTCATCGATAGATGAGCTGGGAGAAGCGGAGCTATCACCGAAGATAATCCAACCATTTGTCCCGATATAGAGCCGCGTTCCGGCAGGATACAGAACACTGTCAAAACTAAACGCAAAAGGGAGTGCAACGGTAGCCGCCGTGTTATTTGTGGTAATAAGACTCGTACCACTAAAAATCATGGGACCCCCATTGATTCTGGTCACAGTATAATTATTCACTCGACCGAGCGGCTGCGTATAAGCGCTCGTACTCAGTGAAACGACGGTCAATAATAAGCAAAAAGCTATTATATTTTTTATGTAGGTCAACATGCGATAGGGTATTATTTGAAACGCTTCCGTAACGTGAAGCTCGGGATAATAATAAACGAAACACTTCCAGACGATCGGTAGGGCCTGGTCCCTAGCAAGTACGATGCAAGAATCTTCCGAATGAACACAAGGGGCTTCGATGCTCACAATGTCAGTTCTAGGGGCACGTGTAAAATAAGCCGGGATTCGAAGCTGCGTGCAAGTTCGGTGTGGCTCCTCAAAGTCCTCAATCACAGTAGACTCAAAAAGCTATTTGGAGGACAGTGAAGGGTTGCTAACGTTCCCCCACTCCTGTCTGTCAAATGCTTCCTCTTTTTGGCGCTCGTTTCTTCTGAATTTCAAACGCATCATGCAATCACGTTCTACGGATTCGGCTTTTTTCATGCCGGTTCTCCGCCATTCGCGCGTAACTGCAAGCGCCTATCTGTGTTATTCTTTTGCATTACTCATTTAGCAATTGTATTATGCCTCGATTATCCCGATGTGTTCTGCTTTTCATTCTTATTGTTTGCTGTAGCGCTTCGTATGCGTCTGCGCAATCTTTTACGTACGCTCGTCAAGCAGGCGGCATGAATGGTGATGCGGCGACCCGCGTTGCTGTCGATCGGTTCGAGAATAGTTACGTGCTCGGTGAGTTCGCGGGAGATGTAACGTTTGATAACATTACAATTCACGGCTCAGCGGCCTG
The DNA here is from genome assembly GCA_039923455.1 of Kapaibacterium sp. (SeqCode). Classification (GTDB taxonomy): domain Bacteria; phylum Bacteroidota; class Ignavibacteria; order Palsa-1295; family Palsa-1295; genus JBDTCS01. The sequence continues at coordinate 6,133 of JBDTCS010000179.1, forward strand.
GAATATCTTTGTTGCGAAGTATGATGCGCTAGGTCACGTCATGTGGGCACGCACTATCATCGAGGCTCCAGATGCGTATGCGAATGCTATCGGTGTCGATCCGACCGGGAATATTTACATCTCCGGTGAATTCCTCACGAGCGCAAAGATCGGCGATTCTACCTATCAGACGGTCGGCGGTTCAGATATCTATCTGGTGAAACTCACGAACGCCGGAGATCTCCTTTGGACTCGCACGCCGGGAGGTGTCGGCTTAGGAAATTATGGGCAAGATGTCGTGACTTCATTAGTCACCGATGCTCTCGGTAATATTTATCTGACAGGGACCTACAATCAGGATGCTAAGTTTGGTAGCATTCAGCTCAACTCGTTCAACACAAGCGAACTGTTTGTGGCGAAATACGATCCGAGCGGAACGGCACTTTGGGCAACTTCCGGTGGCGAGTATGGCATCTCGCATGTCGGCTTGGCGATTGCGCTTGATTCGGCAAATAACATGTACATCTCGGGTTCATTCTTTGGTCGTTTGGCACTGGGCTCGGATACCTGCGATGCCATCGATGCGGAACAGAAAATGTTTATCGCGAAGCTCGATCAAACGGGCAAGTTCGTTTGGGGGAAGAAAGTTGGAAGTGGTGGATACTATGGTGCTGCGAACGATATCGCGATAGATAAGTTTGGGGACCTGATCACCGCGGGCTTTTTTCGTGCCGGGATCACATTGAATGGAACCGACTATCATCACGATTTCGGTTATCGTTACGCGGTAATGGTGCTAAAATATGATACCGCCGGAAACTTCAGGTGGGTCACCAGAACCGATGGCGGCGAGCAGAACTCCCATGTAAATAGAGTCGCAACAGATGGGTTCGGAAATATTTTTCTATCGGGAGGCTTTCAATATTCAACCAGCTTCGGTACTATTACTCCACCGGCGAGCAATGATCACCTCACGGCATTTATTGCGAAGCTTAACACAGCCGGCAAATTCCTTTACGTGAAACCGGTGGTCGCGCAAGGCGGATCATCCTGTAGGGGATTGGCGCTTACAACTTACGGCGCATGTATTGCTGCGGGTTCATTCGATACCACCGCATCTTTCGACGCCATCATGTTGCAATCCGCTGGAGGTTCGGATGTCTTCTTCGCTCGCATAGATAATAATATTGAAAGTGTTCAGGAAACAAAACTGACGGAAGCCCCTCTGTTCTATCCGAGCCCTGTTTTCGATCAACTGCATTTGGTCAAGGACGCTAAGGGAGAGATTCGTGTGATGAATCTTATGGGTGAGACCATACTCACGTCGCGTAATAGCAATGATCTCGACCTACGTAATCTTCCAAACGGCACCTACTTCCTGAGCGTCGGTGAGCGATTGCAAAAATTCGTTAAGCTTAAATATTAACTTTTCGATCGCAGGCTCTCATGCTGGGAGGTGGAACCTTTGAATTGTTCCGAACGCTGTTCGGAGATATTCCTTGAACGAATCAAGCAATCCCAAGCAAATGCCAACCGATCCGGAAACAAACAAGCAGAACGCGATAGCGTTTTATGAATTGATGTTCAACGATTCAAAGCCACGAGAGGCCGTTGCGCGTTATGTTGGTGATGTGTACATTCAGCACAACCCTTTTGTTGCCGATGGTAAGGAAGCATTCATCGCTTATTTCGAAAAGATGGCGAGAGAATATCCGGGCAAACGAGTGGAGTTCAAGCATGCGATCGCGCAAGGTAATTTCGTCGCGCTACATACGCATCAAATCTGGCCTGGCGAAAAAGATTGGGTCGGGGCAGATTTCTTTCGCTTTGATGAGAACGGCAAAGTGGTCGAACACTCGGACGTCCTGCAAGTCATGCCCGATACCTTCGCACATGAGAATGGAATGTTCTGAGGCACTTCTGAACCTCCCTCAATCGGGGAATCCGGAGACGATTCATCGCGGATGATGGTGATCACTTACGGTCGAGCAAGACTCACGATCCGATCCACTTGCTCTTTCATCGAGAGCGCGCTGGTATCTACTTCGATGGCATCCGGCGCTTTTCGAAGTGGACTGATTTCGCGCTCCAGATCTCGCCGATCGCGTTCTGCGAGTTGAGCTTTTACTTCCTCAAGCGAGAGCGTTCTGCCAGAAGCAGCAAGCTCTAGCTGACGGCGTTTGGCACGGATCTCCTGATCGGCAATCAGAAATATTTTAAGCTCAGCATCCGGGAAGACAACTGTTCCGATGTCGCGACCTTCAAGTACTACTCCCCCATCCCGCCCGAGCTCGCGCTGCGACGCTACAAGTTTTTCGCGAACTTCGGGCAAGGTCGAAAGCTCGCTTGCGAGGAGTGCAATATCCGGAGCGCTAACCTTACTCGAAACATCCTCTCCATTCAAGCTAATCTTGCCTGCTGCGTTAAAAGTGATATCTGCACTCGCGAGTAGCTCACGAATTTTATCAGCTTCGGATTTTTTTACACCACTTTTTTTCGCAAGCAAAGCAAAGGCGCGATACATCGCGCCAGTGTTTATGTGCAGATAGCACAGCCGATCGGCGACGCGTTCTGCGGTCGTGCTCTTACCAGAGGCTGTTGGTCCGTCGATCGCAATAATTATTCCCCGTTTGCGAATTGGCATCTGGCGATTGTGCGATCAAAAATTTATGGTTAGCTACGAAATTCAGTATTGACGATCGTGATCTCATTCGGATATTTCACACTACCGAGCGGAGTGCGCATCGTCGGTTGCGCTTTCAATTGCAACTTCGCTGCGCCTTGACCGGCAACCGCCAGTGCGAGATTAATCATGTCGTTGTAACCTTGATTGCCAAAGAATTGCTTGAGATCAACTGATACTTGGAGTGGAATAATCTGCGTCGTACCACCGCCGGGAATCGAGATCGGCGAGCCGAGCCCTCCCGAAATTGTCTCGTGCTGATCGATCAAAAGCCTCCATGGAAAATCGCTTAGCTGCAATTGCGAAAGCGTCGCATTTGAGTTGTCATTCGCGTTCGGATTCTTGGCTGCAACATTGAGCGTGAACGTGAGTGGGAATTTTCCGGTGCGGAATGCATTCGCGAGATTCACACCATCCAAGATACTAAAATCGGTAATCTGGTGCTTCGTCGTGATATCGATACCGGCAAGTTGTACACGTCCGACATCCTGAAGCTTGAATTGTATGCGCGAAAGCCCTGCAAGCGCGTTGAGCGTTGCGCAGGAGTTTAGCGAGCCAATCCAAAGAAACGACGTGAGAATGACGACGAGTGTTGCTCCACTGAAGAAGACAGATTGTTGACGAATTTTCATAATGCGAACCCTATTTGTTGATCATGTTCAGAAAAACTATTGCACATAGGTGAAGCCACAATATCGTGCCGATGCATTATGAGCAACACACTCTCTGAAGGAAAAATTGGTTGTCGGATCAAAAAGTGAGTAGCATAAAAAAAAGCGCTCCGTCGAAACGAAGCGCTTTAATAGAATGCGGAGCGGACGGGACTCGAACCCGCGACCTCCTACGTGACAGGCAGGCGTTCTAACCAACTGAACTACCACTCCAAAAACATTGCCGAAAAGCCGCGAAACTCTCGAGCCCTCAAGCGGGGCAAATAACTTTGAGATCGCGCTATTAGTTCGCAATTACAACACTTCTTCGAAAAGAATTGGAAATTGATATACGGGAGTAAGCGTGAGGCTAGAGGAAAGTGGAGCCGAGGGGAGTCGAACCCCTGACCTCCTGCATGCCATGCAGGCGCTCTGCCAAACTGAGCTACGACCCCATTCAGGCGCGTTCATTCAATGAACGCTGGCGGAATCGGAGATGCATCCATAAATGGGAAGCGAACTCCGAAATGCCAAAACGATTAACGCGAATATTCGTTCGGGCGTCCGGAGAATCTGCGTGGGCCGTCGTTCGATCGTTGCTCGGAGTAATTATTATTCCGTGGAGCGCCTCGATAGTCACCGTTCGGCCGATCCCCACTCGGTCTGTCCCCTTGCGAACGATCGCCGTTTGAGCGACCTTCGTTAGCACGATAACCACCGCTCACAAAGGCTGGCTTTCGACCCATCGGAGCGATCGTTACAAGATCCGAACAACCGAAC
>JBDTCS010000180.1:0-11914 GCA_039923455.1 Kapaibacterium sp. (SeqCode)
ATTCCGGGTAGCGAACGCCCAAACCGGCGAGGCAGGATTTTCGAAGCTCGCGTTGTCCATCTGATTCTTTGTATTCGCGCCTCCCGTTCCGATCCAAGCGCTGTTCAGTGCGGCGTCCGAACCGTAACGTTTCTTGAGATACAAATTATAGGAGCTGTCGAGAAACCGAGATTGCCAGAAGCTGACGGTCTGTTTCCCTTTGCTGATTTTGTTATTGTCGTCGATATAATTTAGTCTGTCAAGCGTCCAATAGTAAAAGAGACTATGCTCTTGATTGCACTCGACGACTGCGATCTGCGGATCATCGGCCAGTCGAAGCCCGGTGAGCGGGTTGGTGTGACCCAAAAGCGTCTTCGCCCATTTGCGTTGAAGCGCCGCGACACCGGGATCGAATATCTGGGATAGATACGCGTTCGAATATTCCGAGTCAGGATAAGCAACCCCTTCACCCTGAGCGTAATGATGGTATGAATTCAGCAAAATAAAAGCATAGATACCATTTTTCTTCATTTCGAAGAGCAGCGTATCAAACTTTGCGAACTGTGGCGGGTTAACAAGGTAGGATGACTTGCTCGGTTTGCCGGTTGAGTCGTTCGCTTTTACAAAACTCGCGTCATCATAGCCAAAGTTATCATTATAGACAAACTTGACGGCATTGAAGCCGAGTTTCCGGAGCCGACGGGTGACGAGCCTGGCATCCGCGCCTGTCAAGAACTCCGCGGTGAGTGCGAGTGATGTACCGAAAAACTTTAGACGGGTACCATCAGCCGCGTGTACATGCCCATCGGGGCCAATGTTAAGCGCACCGTGGCTGCCGGCCGGTTCGGAGGGCAGTTGCGGTAAGTACGGGGAAGTGGTGGTGTCGCGTGTGGGCAGTGTGAACGGGATAGGTCTCGCGATCGGCTGAGCCAGTGCTCCGCTCGAAAACGCCAATAAGCACAGTGCGACAAATCCAAGAGAGCATGCGTTCAAAAGACGAGCTTTATATGCAAAAAGACGAATCTTTCGAGGTTTCAAGAGCAAAGGTTGCTGGTGCATCAGTGGGCAAACATAGATTTGAATACATCTCGCGAGCGCGTCGATCCAAGAGCAGCGCACGGAGTAGATATGTGAAATATAGCTAAAAAACAATCCGATTGCAAGCGAAAGTAGAAATCAAATTGTCGCGTCTCAAAAGTATTGCGTTGCGCCCACGAAAGGCATTACGCAGCTTTGCCCTACCCGCAATTTGCCTTGTCGCGCTTTTGGTAACATGTATATCTGAGCAAGCGGTTGCGCAGATGAGCTCGAACCTCGACTCGAATTCCTATGGTGCTTATATTTTCTTAGGTGTGGATGGGTTTCTTCCGTTCAAAGAGAGTTACCGTATCAATTATGCGACGAAGACCATCGGTTTGCCGATCGAACTTTACGGGGGGCTGAGTTTTGTGATTAATCAAAATCTGCAAGCACCGCTCGGAGTTCGATTCATTCGTCGAGCCGCGAACTTCATCACCGGCATGGATCTTCAACTCATTCAGCTCGAACCCGGTGTTAGACTCTACATCGAAAAATATCGTGAGAAGGAATTGCGGCTTTTTCTTGGGACGTCTCTGCTATTATCCCGAGCGACGATCACAGGACCGATCGATCTCTCGACATCCGGAGACGTGACAGGCCAGCAGACATTTAGCAAAGATTATTATAACATCGGCCTCGGAATAGATCTGGGGTTGACCTACCCGCTGACAGAACGAACCGGAATAGATGCGTTTGCGCATATTGGACTACCGCTCGGCAATCCGATATCGCATGGAGGTTTGGGAAACTTAGGAGGCGTTTCCGTTGGGGCTGTCTACAAGTTTGGATTGTGATGACAGATTGTAAGAGCAAGATGAAGCAAAGAGAACGGAGTGGTATCTTGGGGGTGCTCGCACTGTTTGCAAGTCTATTGACGGCGTGCAACTCCGACGCAGGCACTTCTACTAATTGGACGCTTCATCAAGCAACCGCACAACCGATAGTCGGTACGTTTCATAAGCTAAGCGACAAAACACCAAGTAGTGGAACAACCAGCTCGGACTCCCTCTATCCGCTTTTTCCGAATCCGTTCAGTCGTGCCGGTGGTGATACTTCGGTTACGGTGCAGTTCTCGCTGAAGGACACCTCGTCGGCGATTGTGCTCATCCAAAATGCGATCGGTGATGAGATTGCAAGATTTAGGGATTCGACACTGCCTTCGGGTAGTTATGTAGGGAGTTGGCTGCCGTTGCAATCAGATGGTTCGTCGCTCAATTCCGGATTTTATTTCATCACGCTTCGAGTAAACGATACTATAGCGCATACGAGTTATATCAACTCGCGATTGTTGAATATTCTTAACAATGACTAAGCAACCAGTAGATAGAAGTAGCCACTGGATTAACTGGCCAATGGATGCCCTCACAGGTTCACATTTTGATCGATGCAGTTGATTATTGGATTCAAGATTAGAAACTCTGCCCTCGCTCTGCTTCTGGTTTTCGGTTTGATGGTTCGCTTTACTTCTTCTGTACAAGCACAAGGGGAAAAGAAAGTGGAGAGTCGGACAGCGCACTATATGCGGCACGGACGACTTGTTGCCAGGATACCGCTCACCTTTCCTGGACCTGGTGGTGGTTACACAATGGCGCACGTACCCGTGAAAGAGATCTCGAAATATGGCGACACCGTTTCGGTGATGCACGCCTTTCTACTCGATTTCGGAACAGCCAACGAAGGTAATTTTTTTCCGCCGGACACGATGAAGGCTTCGAGTGGATACAGTCCGTTCGAACTGGACGCGGGTGCAGGACATCTGATCCATCTTGAACTCGTACCTTCGGCTGCACATCCGGAATACAAGAGTCTCGATTCCACCTATTTCGGAACGCTCGGGTATGCGTTCTTCAACAAGTTCGTTACTACGATAGATTTTGAGGACAATACGATGTCCCTCTACACGCTTTATTCGACCGTAGAAATAGGAGAGCGGGACACGTTAACATTGCAGTTGAATTATTTGGATGACGCAGTGCTAACGTATTGTCATTGTCACTTTCCGACGGTTTGGCTCGATGGGGAAGCGCCGCCATTCAAACCCGGTCACGTGCACGTATCGCTTGCGACTCCGCAGTCGGTGATCTATTGGACGTCACTTGATGTCAAAACCAAAAAACTGCTTGAGAAGGAATTTGCACGAGACTCACTAACGGGAAGAAAACCAAAGCCCGGAATCTCGGTCGCAACCTTCCGAGTCGGCGGAAAAAATATTGCCAGTCGCGCACCGCATCGCTTGGTTGAAGATTATCCTCCCGTGTTCAAAGATCTAAGTGTTTCCGTTCTCGGAACACTCGCAACAGATGTGCTTCGTACATTCAAAGGAATGATCTTTGATCCGACCGGAAAAAGACTTTTACTCGTAAGGTAAAAAATTACTTAGCAAAAAAATACCGATCTCCATTCGGGATCGGTATTGCTCGCAAAATAAGTTAGCGGAATAGAGCCTCCTCTTTTAACAGCACAGCGTATGGCGCTTTTCTCATGAGTTCGGTCTGCTTGCCTTGCAGACAAGATCCCCTTTTGGAACCCAATTCCGTGAATGCAAAGTTCATTAGCTGCCCAATCCTTTTTACCTATTGCTCCCAATTTCTACGGGCACTCTTGATCCCTATTTGCTTATGAAAAAAAATCTTACAAACTGTTCTCCCTCGGTTGATCGCGTAGATAGTCGCAAACTATTGACTTATGTAGTGACCTTGCTGCTCGCTCTTGCCGTATTGCCATCCGTCACTCGTGCTCAGTGGCAGCTCGAAAAAAAGATATCGCTGAGCGATACGAATGCGATGCTGAATGAGAATATGGGCCGATGCCTTGCCGTGAGTGGTGATAGCGTGCATGTGGTGTGGTCGGATCTGAAGACGGATGCAGGCGCGGTTTTTTACAAACACTCCTTCGATGGTGGCGTGACGTGGGGACAGCAAACGAGGCTTTCGCCTGCACCGAGTCACGCTGATTTTTCGTGCATTGCAGTGTGCGGTGCTACGGTCCATGTCGCATGGAGAGATTCAAGCACCGGCAAGTCTATCAGCTATTACAAACGCTCACTCGATGGAGGTAACACCTGGGGTGCGAGTGTTTCGCTTGGTGAATATTTTTGGTGGCCATCCATCACGTGTTCGGGCTCGATGGTTTTTGTTGCGCTCAATGATAAGAATACCAACAACACCGAAGTCTATTGCAGACGCTCGACGGATAATGGAACGACGTGGGACACCGTGCACCAAATTTCGAATGCCACAGGAAGATCGGAAGATCCATCTATTGCCGCAGGTGGCGGAAGTGTGCATCTTGTCTGGAATGATAACCGCACCGGCATCATGCAAACCTGGTATCGACGTTCATCTGACAACGGTGTAACGTGGGGACCCGAGACGCAACTCTCGACGGCAACAACGTTTTCCTATTTTCCTGCTGTGCATACATCGGGACCAAATGTCGATGTGGTATTCGGTGATCGATTCCTCAACAACTTTTCCGTATTTATCAAGCAGTCGAGCGACTATGGTGTGACATGGGGTGTCGCAAAAAGACTCTCATCAGGTTTAGTAAACTGTGCATATCCGGTGCTCGCTCGCAACGGTCAGAACATTCACGTATTCTATTGGGTGTTTAACAACGATGCACTGTATGTCAGGTCTCGAGATGGGGGAGCGACGTGGGATTCAACAATCGTATTAGTACCAGCGGTCAACATGCCGAGCAGTACATTTATCGAGCTTGGTGATACGTCGGTATATGCGATCTGGGTCGATCGGCGAGAAGGGCATACGGAGATCTACTTTACGAAAAACCCAAATGGGAATAAGCAAGATAGTGCAAAATCAAGCATCGTGATGCAAACGAGTTCGAGTGCACTCGGCACGATTCAACTTTCTCCGAATCCCACGACAAGCTCCTCGATCCTAAGTGTGGCTGTGGCTACACGTCTTGAAGATGTTCGCGTGGATATGTATGATGCTGCGGGAAGGCTTGTGCAGTCGCAGTTCGTAGGATCTCTCGAAGCGGGTCTACGAAATATTCCGCTCACACTTTCGAAATTATCCGGTGTTGGATTTATTCGAGTGCTCTCCGCCGGCCGAATGATCGGATCGGCACGTATCGTGATCGCACGTTGACATTCTCGTTTAGCCCCCTCGCAGAGAGTGAGGGGGAGTGTGTGGTATCTTTGCTTCGAAGCCATTTTGTATTATACTCATACGCAGCCTGACTAAAGAATGTCCGAAACACGACGCCTTACCATCGATCTTGCTCCCGAATACCGATCACGCGAAGCGGCCTCCTTTGTCGCGCAACTGAATAATCAAAGCGATCGGCTGAAGCGCCACTCACGGAATCTCGATCGCAATATGCTCGCTTGGCAGATCGCCCCGGGTGTGAACACGATTGGGATGTTGATGACGCACATGGCGATCTGGGAAGTGTATTGGATAAGACGTGTGCTTGAGAATGATCCCAACGCCGAAGCACACGTCGAGTCAGTGCTTGGAATAAATACGAAGGCGTCGAATATGCCGATCGAAGCAAAGGGCAATCCGCCAGCATCACTTTTTCAAGACATCGCTTTTTTCGATGACTTGCTCAAGCGTGCTCGCGAATACACAACAAAGATTGCGATGCAGATAACAGACGACGAGATGGAAGTTGACGTAGATATTTCAAGCGATGGAGATTCCGTCACGGCGACACCTCGCTGGGCCCTTTATCACGTGCTCGAGCATTTCTGCGGTCACTTCGGACAGATTCTGTTGCTTAGGAATCAAGTCATGCTTTTGGATCCGATTACGAAGCCCTAACGCATGAGTCGGCTCTTACTGAGTCAGTCCATTCGAAAAGTGATGGGTATCGCTAGCCATGATTCGGTCTTCGATCCATCGGGTGCGATAGCTGGGGAGAACTTACCTTTTTTCACGGCTGCTTGCGCCGCTTCATCTAACACTTTGTAAGTAGATGAATGTAGTACGCGGACTCGAACTACCTCGCCATCTGCTGAGATCAACGCCTGCACGACAACCTTGCCCTCTACTTGTGCGCGCCGTGCTACATCAGGATACTGTACAAGTGGTTGTAGTGGCTGCAGAGGAATTGCTTCTTGCTTCAGCTCGATATGTAGATTCGGGTCGAGCCCGCCAAAATGTTCTAGTTCTGTTAATTCAACGGATTGGGCACTGTCGTCCCGCTTCATTGGTACGCTAGCTATACGTAACTCCGGTTCGCCTCTGACGCCATACTTAAGGTCAAAAATCACCGCGATATCGATCTCGCCGGAAACAGGTTTATCCTCACTGGAGATAGTTGGCTTAAACGGCATCTTTCGGAGTCCTTCCGTAGCAGCGGAGTCGAGCAGTGCCGAATGTGAGGATTCGCGAAGCCTCACGTACTGAACTCTGCCGGACGAGTCTACATCGACATGTACGATAACGCGACCATGTTGTCGCAATCGCAGAGCCGACTGTGGATACTTTACTCGAGCTGCGATTGGCAGCATCGCGATCGGCTTATTACAGAGCAACGCATTGTGATAGCTCCAACGTGTATTGGCAATTGTTGGGGAGTCCTGTGCGAACACGGAACTGGCGACGAGCGAAATGAAAAGCCCGCAGTATGCAATTCGTAAGCACATATTCTATGACTCGCGTTCGATCGAGTGTTATAATGTTCAATTCAATTTCGATAGTTTGCATAGTCGTTAACCGACAAATTCGCGAAGACACGGTACCGAATCAGGGACGCGAGACACGCCCCAAATTCCAACGCAAACTATCCTGTATTATATCCCGAACAATAAGTTGGCTCGGGCTGCTACCTGCGAGACCAGCCTTTTAGGCGGCGGCGTTCGGAGTTCGAAAGTGTATTCGGTGGTGGTGGTGCGAATTCCTCGTCCAGAATGCGTTCGATCTGCATTCCGATTCGTTTTTCGATCTCGCGAATCATTGGCTCCTCCTCCGGACTCACAAGCGTGTATGCCTCCCCTTTTCGCTCGGCTCTCGCAGTCCGTCCGACACGATGCACATAATCATCGGCAGTTTGCGGCGGCTCATAATTAACAACGTGGCTGATCGTATCGATGTCAAGTCCGCGCGCAGCAATGTCGGTCGCGACGAGCGTATCGAATGTACCCTTACGAAATTCCGCAAGCGCTTTGGTACGATCACGTTGGTTCAGGTCGGAGTGTAGCTTGGTTGCTTTGATGCCCGCCTGTTGCAAAACGTGTGTGACACGATCGGCATCGTGCTTCGTACGTGTAAAAATAAGCGTCGAACTCCGCTCCGTCTCCTTCAAAAGCTTCAGCAGCAATTCCGGCTTGCGTGCTTTCATCACCGGATAAATCTTTTGTGCAATACCGGCCGCTGGCTTGCGCTTGCCGCCGATTTGGATCATCACAGATTCATGAAGCGAACGCCTTGCAAGATCCTCCACTTCATGCGAGAGTGTTGCGCTGAACATTAGTGTCTGCCGATCTTTCGGAAGTGCACTGAGTATGCGACGAATCTGCGGCATGAACCCCATGTCGAGCATACGATCGGCTTCATCCAAGACGAGATACTCGATGTTTGCGAGCGAGACGACGTGTTGATTGATGAGATCGAGCAATCTTCCTGGTGTTGCGATCATCGCATCGCAGCCATTCTGAATTTCGCGTTCTTGTGCTCGCTGTTGCACGCCACCGAATATCGAGACCGCACGAATGCCCGTTCCCTTTGCGAAGGATACGGTTGCGGCGTGGACTTGCACTGCGAGTTCTCGCGTCGGCGCAAGCACAAGTATCCGTGGACGCTCTTTGTGTTTCGTAGGTGGTGAGCAGATGAGTGCGTCAAGCAAGGGCAACATGAAGGCAGCGGTTTTGCCCGTGCCCGTTTGCGCAATGCCGATCAGATCTGCACCTTCGAGAATCAGTGGAATTGCTTCGCGCTGAATTTCCGTGGGTGTCAGATACCCAACAGCTTCTGCCCGTTTGCAAATATCGGGCACGAGCCCAAGATCGTAAAAGCTTTTTGCGATGACGATCGGCTCTAACATATCCAGTTCGCCGATCGTATGATCAGGATGTCCCGGAACAGTGTCGGAATCCAAGTTCGCTTCTGACGAATTTGGGTGAGAATGCTTTTGCGGTCGTGACATAAGAGTGAAAAGTGACCCGCCCTCGATCTTCGCTCGTTGGGGCATGGTCGAATTACTACAAAGTTACGGCTATAATCCGCCATCTATCCTGATATGAGGCGGCCCGTCGTTCTTCGGCACAGGCAGAATGCGGGATCGATAAAAATAATCGCCCAAATTCGCGCTGGATTTGGAATTTATCGCAAACTTTGAAGCGGCTTTCGATTTCCTTTTTATCTTCGCGAGTCAAATCTCATTGGAAAACTTAGCTATGGTCAAATATTTGGGGGCAATTTTAGTCGCTGGCTGCATAAGCTTGGGAAGTATCAGCACATCTCAAGCGCAGATACCTCGTGCGATAAGCTATCAGGGCTATATCGCGAGTACGGGCGGGAGTCCGATCTCGGACGGGCAGCACAGCTTGCGGCTTGTGCTATACGCAACGAGAACCGGCAAAGTCGAACTCTACGCGAAGAACGCGCTCGTGATAACAGCTCGCGGTATTTTCTCGACGGTACTCGATTCCATTCCGGAGAGTGTCACATTCGATCAGCAATATTATCTCGGAATATCCGTCGATAGTGCAAGCGAGTTGAAGCCTCGCACACTTTTGACATCCTCGCCATACGCTCTCAGCCCAAGTCCGAAGACGGTGTCAAGTGTGATTGCAAGTGATTCGTCGATTACGATAGTGAACCCAAGTGGACCGCAAGTCTCGCTGCAAGTTTCGGATCGCGGCATCACGACTGCGAAGCTCGCCGATGGAGCGATTACTGATGCAAAGGTGAGTACGGTCAAATGGTCGAAGATCGCAAGTGCACCGACAAGTTTTCCGCCGAATGGATCAGCGGGTGGCGATCTGCAAGGTTCGTATCCGAATCCCACATTGAAGCCAAGTGGAGTAATGGCAGGTGTGTACACGAATTCTTCGATTACAGTCGACGCACAAGGTCGAGTGACGCATGCTGCAAACGGTTCGGCTGGAGGTGGCTCACTCGCGTTACCTTTTACCGGTTCGGCAAACACAACTATTAGCTTTGAAGCAAAGAATACCTCGACGAGCGTCGAGACCGTCGGTATTCGGGGCGAAGCTAATTCAACCACGACTACCGGAAGTCCGAACGCCGCAGGTGTCTTGGGAGAGAATTTGAACACGGCAGCGCTCGCGTCAACGTTTGGCGTCGTTGGAAAGGTTAACGCTGCGCTTAATGCATCGGCAGGAGTCTACGGATTCAATAATGCTGGAGGAGCGGGTACGGGTGTAATGGGCAAAGGCTTTAGCGGTGTGCTCGGCATTGCGCAATCAGCGGCCGGAGCTGCTGGCATCTATGGTAGCGCTGCGTATGCGGGGGCCTATTCCGGATATTTCAGTGGTGGACTTGGTCTTCATGTAACCGGCGACCAAACAGCGACGGGCACAAAATCGGCGGTGGTACCCGTGAATGATGAAGCCACGGATTGGCGCAAACTTTATTGTGAGGAAGCCGCACAGATTTATTTCGCGGACTATGGATCCGCTCATCTAACCAACGGTCGCGCGCATATTGAACTCGATCCGATCTTCTTGCATACCGTGACTGTGGACATTGCCCATCCACTAAGAGTCTTTATCGAAATGGGTGGTGAGACGAAGGGTGTTTTTGTAGTAAAAGGGCTTGCAGGATTTGATGTGATCGAAAACGGTGGTGGAACTTCGAATGCCGATTTTGATTATCGTGTAGTTGCAAGTCGCAAGCACTACGAAGACGTACGTCTCGCCCCGGCTCCCGCGCCACGAGAACCGATTCAGCTGGGACGATAAGATCGGTTGTGTCGCTTTCCTAAAACAGGAGAGGGATTCGCTTTTTTTTAGCTGCAAACTTGGAGCGATACAATTTGAAGCACTATCTTTGCTGAAGATTGTTTGGCACTCTGGAATCACATCACCACACTTTAGCAAATTATGTACACAGTTTTTCTCATTCTACACGTTGTCTGCGGGGGCATTTGGATCGGGCTTGTACCGGCGATGATGGTGCTCGCTGGTCAACGAAATAAATCTAAGGGGACACTTGGAGAGCTTTACCTCATTCGTGCAATGGGTGGTGCAGCGGCACTCATGGGTAATCTTGGCGGTATCGGAATTCTCATCTCCGGCGGGGCGATCGTTGGAATTGCACACTTCGGCTGGTTTCCATTTGGCACCCTCGACTGGCTTGCGGTAAAGCAGACGATCTATGTTATTCTTCTTGGAATGTCATTCGGAGTCATGCTGCCACTGAGCAAGAAGATTCAAAAGCTCAATGGCGAAGCAATCGCAGGACCAAACGCATCACGAGGTGCAAGTGCCGAGTTGAGCGGACTCGTCGCAAAGACAGTAATGTTTGGTCGATTGATGGGACTGATGGTTTTGATAAATATCATTCTCGGCGTGTGGAAGCCAACTTTTTAAACTGGTAAGAATAAAAGAGGCCCGCTTCAATTTGAAGCGGACCTCTTTTTTTGCAATCCTTTTTTTATCGCACCTCTAAACCGGAATCCGACTCACGATCGCCCGTGATGAGCGCAACTGGTCCCGAAGCATCATTGACTGCGAGCAGCATCCCGTTTGATTCATTTCCCATCAGCTTCGCAGGTTGAAGATTTGCAACGACAACAATCGACTTGCCGATCATCTCCTCCGGTGTAAACGTTTCGCCGATGCCCGCAACGATCTGACGCTTCTCTTCACCAACAAGGATCTGAAGTTTCAATAGCTTTTTCGATTTTGGAACACGCTCGGCTTCCAAGACCTTCGCCGTGCGAAGTTTGATTTTCTTAAAATCGTCGATAGTAATGAGTTCATTCGAAGTTGCGGCTGGTACGGTGTGTGTCGGTGCGGTTGCAATGACTTTCGCACCTTCGGCTTCTTTGGCCATCGTCTCCAATCGTTCGACTTCTTGCGCCACTTGTTCGTCTTCCATTTTGCTAAACAGTATTTCCGCTTTGCCGAGTGTGCTACCTTCCGAAAGCTTCGGAAGCCACGCGTTCTCCCACGTTTCGCCTGCGCCATCGATCGCGAGCATTTTCTGAATGCGCGCACACGTCTCCGGTACGATCGGTGAAAAATAAATAGATAGCGCACGAATCGCTTCGAGACAGCTTCGCATCACGAATGCTGCTTTTGTCCGATCACTCTTCACGAGTTTCCACGGCTCTTCGTCGTTGAAGTATTTATTTGCCGTGCGTGCAAGATCCATAGTAGCCTGACAAGCTTCGCGCAACTTGAAGCGCTCATAGAGCGTGCCTATAGCGATTGCTTGCTCGGAAAATTGCTTTAGCAAAACGCTTTCGCTGATCCCTTCGACACTCGGTACTTTGTTCTCGAAATTTCGCTCGACGAAGGTTAGCACCCGATTCACAAGATTGCCAAAAATATCGGCAAGTTCGTTATTCGTATGCGCTTGAAAGTCCTTCCAGTAAAAGTCAGAGTCCTTCTGTTCCGGAATTGTAGCAGCGAGCGTGTAACGAATCAGATCGGCGGGATACCGCTTGAGATATTCGTGCGGCTCTAAAACCCATCCACGGGATTTCGAAAGCTTTTGCCCCTGCAAATTCATAAACTCATTAGCGGGGACGTTATCGGGAAGCTGGTACTTGCGCTCACTCGGGCCTGCGTTGTGCGCAAGAAGCATCGCGGGAAACATCAGCGTATGAAAAACGATATTGTCTTTGCCCAAGAAGCAGATCCAACGCGTGCTCTCATCCTGCCACCATAATCTCCAATCTTGCTCGGGTG
>JBDTCS010000181.1:0-10334 GCA_039923455.1 Kapaibacterium sp. (SeqCode)
TTTGGTAACGGTTTGGACATTCAGCCGAATCTGATTACCGTCCCAGGCAATATCGACTTTGGTCTAGTGACGCCGGGTGTGACGAAAGATTCAAGCTTTTATTTCGTCTGCATTGGACCCGACACAGCGGTGATCAATACGCTTCAGCTTACGAATTCGAACGGAGGAATATTCTTCGACGCCAGCGTGGATGGCGTCAATGTGACCTTTCCCGATTCACTCGCTCCCGGGGATTCACTTAAGGTCGATGTGCATTTTATCGGACAAGAACCGCTCGGTCAAAAGGATGGAAGTGTCTTTGCCGAAGGAAGTATCACCGGTACGAGCACCTGTATCCTGACCGGCAAAGTGGTACAAGCAGATATCCGTGTTTCGCCAACGTTCATCGACTTTGGTGACGTATATCTCGGCTCCATTCACGACACAACCGTGACGATTTATAGCACCGGTGAGGTGCCACTTGTCTTGAACGAATTAGAATTGATCGCGTTTGGATTTTCGATCATGAATCCTCCGATCGTCCCGCTAACACTTCAGCCTCACGAGTCACTGGTGCTTGATCTTCGGTTCAACCCGAACACGATCGGCCCGGTAACAACGGCATTTGGTATGTTGGTCAAGGAAGCGTCTGAAGGCGGAAGATTTCGTTCGGTGAGTCTGAAAGCAAATGTGTTGCCGTCGCCAAGTGAGGTGAACAAACTCGCGCCCCTGGATTTTTATTGTGCTTCGGATTCGCAAATCACTCGGACTATCACACTCACCGATACCGGCACTGCTAAGTTGATACTAACGAGTGTGAACTCTACCGATAGCTTGCTGTTGATCCGTGCCTCCAGAGCGCTTCCGGATACGCTCTCAGAAGGGGAGTCAATTTCAATCACGATTACAGTAACGCCTGGAAATTATCACGCGCAAAAGACGGCGATTGTTAGATTCTTAGGCGGCGAATCAGCATTCCAGTTTGACACGCTCTTCCTAAATCCGATTGCATTCCAAACCGGAATCAAGCTAATCAACCGTAGCATCTCGACGACCAGCTTTTCGGATACAGTGAACGTGGTTTCGACGTCGGATTTTTCGCAGTTCAATCTAAAGAGTTTTGATTGTTTTCTGCGTCTGGAGCATCAAGATTTCGGTCAGATCGTGCCAGGTTCGATCAAGCTTAATTCAAGCGTGATCACTTCTGGGTCCTACTCGGCGACACTCCAGCCGGACGGTGTAACCTATTTGGTATCAATCACTTCGCCAACTCCGATGAAGTTCAATTCGGGATCGCTTGACGCGCAACCACTCTTTACTTTTGAAGTTGCAAAATTCATTGCGCTTGACACAACTTCGAATATTTTCGCTCAAGCTCGCTACCCCGAAAAAGAAGATTGTATCAATGTTTCGAGCGACACGTCGCAAGCACTTGCTGGAGTTGCGTGTGGTAGCAACCTGATTCGGAAAGCACTCGGTAATAAATCGATTATCGGGTTGGTACAACTGACCACGAATCCCGTCCGTGATAACAACGCAGAACTTTTGCTCCAACTTGACAATCCAGCGAATGTCAGGATTAGCGTGATTGATCTACTCGGAGCAGAGAAACTTAGTCTGAATAAAAACTACGCAGGATCAACGACGGACAATATCGCCCTTGATCTCCGTGGAATTTCGTCCGGTTCCTACGTGATTCGGACCGAAGCCACGACGCCGAATGCACAGCACGAAGTGAGAATCCTTCATCTCACGAAACTCCAATAGCTAAAATTCTCAGGTTAGGCCGATAATGGGCACTCGGTGAATTCGGAGTTCGTCTCGCGCTCGCCGTATTTTTGCACCATGACAGAGACAAGACCCGATAGAAAGCAAATACGCCGTGATCGACTTCGGCTTCGAGACGAATTGCCGCTTGCGGCCCGAGAGGAATTCTCGGCTCGTATCGTCGCCCAAACCATCGAGATACTCGCAGCAGCGCAGGTGCGTATCGTGCACTGTTATGTAAGTTTTCGCTCCGAGGTTGATACGAGTGGTCTCATTGACTGGCTACTTGCCAACGGGATTCGCGTCATCGCGCCGATCGTCCGACCCGATCCTACTGATGTGGGAAGACAAGAGATGCGCTGTGTCGAAATCACCAAAGTTGCCGATCTCGTACCAGGACATTTTGGAATTCCCGAGCCCGCAGGCGAGCCCTTCACCGACGAAGCGGTGATCGATGTGATTATTCAACCGCTCGCATCTTTTGATCGTCGAGGCGCACGGCTTGGTTACGGCAAAGGACTCTATGACAAATTTCTTTCTCGCTTACCCGAAAAAACTTGGAAGCTTGGACTCGCTTTCAGTGTTCAAGAGGTGGAGCACGTTCCGGAATTACCACACGATGAGCGAATGGATGTCGTGGTCACGGAGCGAGAGGTGATCCGTTGCGCAGAGGAAGTTAGTTAACGAAATAAATCAGTCCGCAGATATTTGTGAGAATGCTGTATCGTCCCGCTGAGGGAAGAATTGTCGGTGGCGTCGCGAAAGCCTTCGCCGAGCGATACGCGCTGCACGTGAGTTTGGTACGACTTACGTGGCTCACATTTTTTATATCCTCTGAGATTGGAATTTTACTTTACGTAATGCTTTGGCTCTCGATTCCATCCGAGCGTTCGATCACGCCTCGCTTGAGTTTGAACACAAATGATGCGCCAAACCCGCAATCCCGATTCGAGCGTCTTAGCGCACTCTTGATGCTCCATGCCGGACACGAACGCAACTCCAGAGCCCGCAGACTTCCCGCAGCACTCGGCCTTTTTGTTTTCGGCGCAATCTTCTATATTCGCGGCGGTAACGAAATGAGTCCCTTCGTGCTTTCGCAAGGGTTAGAAACATTCTTAACCAATCTATGGCGTATCAGCGGTGCGCTATTATTCTTTTCATTGGCACTGCATTTTTTGACTCCCGGCGGTCGAATTCCGGAAGTTGTTCTTGAAGCTCATGAACACGATCGCGTAGAAACCGATCGAACAGAAACACGCGCAATGCTTGGGCTAACTTCAGGAATTGCGAGTACGCTCGGAATTGAAACCGCGTACTTGCGAACACTCATCGCAATTCTCAATATCTTCACGTTCGGATTGCTCGGCTTGATCTATCTCATCACGTCTGCTCTCATCGAACGCAAACGTGCGGGAATACTGCTTGAGCAACAAAGCGCAATGACTGTACGAAGCTCCGCCACGATCGAGAGTACGCTTTCCGGTGCCGTGCGTTTAACGATCGGTCTTTTACTGTTGGCGCTCGCATTGATACGAGTCGCGACGGAGTTTCGATTCTTCTTCTTCAACGAGCCATTCGCGGTGGGGTTGACGCTTGCAATCATTGGGCTCGTGCTATCTATCAGTGCGTTCATGAAAGGGATTGCGGGCAGTGCACCAAGGTTATGGCTACTCGCAGGAACGGCGATATTATTTATCGGACTCTATGAACTCTCGACGACAATCTTTTCCGTCCAACCCGATCTTGAACAGCGTTTCGAAATCGATTATTTATTTGCCGGAGCCGCACTAATATTTTATTCGATTGCCACATTTAATAAACGCGCACAATGGCTTGCGGGAGTATGCTTGGGCATCGCGTTTATCGTCCTCGGACTATTTTTGCAATCACACTTCTTTCCGACTGCCTATTTGCTGAAGTTAGAAATGTTTTATGCATTCTTTTATCCTGCGATCTTCAGTGGCGCTGGACTTTGGTTATTGTTCGAACGATAGTCAATTAATGGGCATCATACCAAGATGTCCCGATCCCTGCCTCGACTTCAATCGCGACGATCATCGGCATTGCGTTTTCCATCAGTGGCACGACAACCTCACGAATCTTCTCTTTTTCTTCCGACACAACATCAAACACAAGTTCATCATGCACTTGCATGATCATGAGTGATCGCATGTTTTCTTTTTCCAGCTCGCGCTGAATGTTTATCATTGCGAGCTTCATCATGTCAGCGGCTGTTCCCTGTATCGGCATGTTGATCGCGGCGCGTTCCTCGGCTGATCGCACCGCGTGATTGGCCGCAAGAATATTCTTCATATACCGCCTACGACCATTTAGCGTCTGCACGTATCCCTTCTCCCGAGCGAACGTGAGTGTATCCTCCATGTATTGCTTAATAGTAGGGAAGGCCTGAAAATATTTCTTAATGATTTCGGAGCCTTCGCTCTGCGGAATGTTGAGCCTTCGAGCGAGTCCAAAGGCGCCGATGCCATACATAATTCCGTAGTTTACTTCCTTGGCTTTGCGGCGCATATCTCGATTGACTTCTTCGAGCGAAACTCCAAAGACACTCGCCGCTGTGCGAGTGTGAATATCTTCGTGATTCTTGAACGCCTCGAGCAAGGATGCATCTTTCGTGATGTGCGCAATGATACGCAACTCGATCTGTGAATAATCCGCTGAGAATATCAATCCATCTTTATGACGCGAAACGAACGCTTTGCGAATATCGCGTCCCATCTCGGTGCGAATCGGAATATTTTGCAGATTCGGATTGGTCGAAGAGATACGCCCGGTTGCAACAACCGCCTGATTGTAACTCGTGTGTACCATGCCGGTCTTCGCATTCACCAGCTGTGGCAACGCATCCACATACGTACTCCGTAACTTTTGGTACTGCCGATAGTTGAGAATATCTTCGGCAATAGGATGCTCAGTGCGAAGTTCATCGAGCACAGCCGCATTGGTGGAAAATCCCGTCTTCGTTTTCTTGCCCTGCTTTAGGCCGAGCTTATTGAATAGCACATCCGCAAGTTGCTTCGTGGAATCGATATTGAACGGTCCACCCGCAGCAGCATAGATCTTCGTGCAAAGATTCTCGGCTTCGCGCTCCATTTCCTTGCTTGCGATTTTAAGCATCTCCGTATCGATCTTCACACCATTGAATTCAACGGTCGTGAGCACTTCGACGGTGGGGAAGTCGATCTCCTCGCATAGCTCCAGAAGCGCTTCCGATTTGAGCTTCGGCAGTAAGGCCTGTTTGAGCTTTAGTGTGACGTCGGAATCTTCAGCGCCATACTCCGCGAGTCTGGTTGTCGGTGCGAGTCCCATTGTCTCGCGAGAAGTGCTCTCCTTGAGTTGTCCGACAACATCGCTGAGCGGTACAGGTCGGTAGTGCAGATGTTCGAGCGCAAGCGAATCCATCGAATGCGATCCTTCCGCACGCAGAACATACGCGCCAACCATCGTATCAAAACTAAGCGGACTCACTTTCACTCCGTGATGCCGCAAAAGCAACGCGTCATACTTTATGTTTTGCCCAACCTTGTTTATCTTAGGATTTTCCAATACGGGTTTCAGAATTTCGATCACTAATGTTGGAGCAAGTCCGGTAGAAAAAGCATTCTCCGAATTATTTGCCTCGGGCGTTTCCGAATCATTGCCCGTCGCAAAGAGGTCGGCATCGTTCATGTCGATGCCTCGTTCCGGAATGTTGATTGGCACGTAGTAAGCTTCGCCTGGCTTGGCGCAAAATGAGATACCAATCATCTCTGCACTATTGGCATCGAGCGAAGTGGATTCCAGATCGACCGCAAATTCTTTCTGCTTGCCGAGCATCGTCGCAAGCGCTCGCAAGCCCTTTTCCGTTTTCACCACCACATACGCGTGCGGGGTATTGCGAATATTGGATTCCTCACTTGATAGAGCAAAATCAAACTGAGTTTCAGCCTCATCTTCGGCTGACTGTATTGGAAACGATGTGTCGTCCGTCGCAGCGTTCGTGTCTGCCCCATCACCATCGAGTGCGTTCCCCTCTTGATTTTGCTCTTGAAGAATCTTCTTCGTCAGCGATTTAAAGCCTTGATCGAGAAAGAGTTTTTCGAGTTGAGCATAATCGGGACGGTTGCCATAACGGAGATCGTCCAGCGAGAACGGGAGTGGCACTTTTGTATCAATCGTCGCGAGTTCAAGCGAGAGGATTGCATTTGCATGTTCATTCGCAAGCTTCTCTCGCAAACCTTTTTTCTCGATCGATGATATCGCCTTGTAAATTCCTTCGACGGAGCCATACTGCGCGATCAAAGGCGCTGCTGTTTTTTCGCCAACACCCCGAACACCCGGAATATTATCACTCGCATCGCCTACGAGCGCGAGATAATCAATAATCTGTATTGGCTCGATGCCGTATTTATTGCGCACAGCCTGCTCGTCGAAGATCTCCATTTCGCGACCTTCTTTTGCCGGTCGCAGAATCTTCACCTTCGCAGTTACCAATTGGCAAAAATCTTTGTCCGGCGTGACGAGCAACGAATCGATTCCGGCAGCTTCTGCCTTGCGAGCAAGTGTACCAATCACATCATCGGCTTCGTAGCCATCAAGTTCAACGAGTGGAATATTATATGCACGCACGATCTCCTTGATTTTCGCGAGTTGCGGGACCATATCCTCCGGCATGCGCTCGCGATTAGCCTTGTACTCCGCATACATCTTATGCCGAAATGTCGGAGCCGCAGTATCAAAACAAACGGCAGCGTGTGTCGGCGAGTGGTGCTCCAGAAATTGCAAGAGCGCCATGATGAAACCGTAGACAGCGCTTGTGTTCTCACCGGCGGCATTGACAAGTGGACGCGCGATGAATGCAAAGTAGGCACGATAGGCTAAAGCCATCGCATCAAACAGCACCAAGAGTTCGGTACCAGTATTCTCGTGCTTCGGAAGTTTAAAACGCATGTTCAGTGAGAATCAAAATATCAGTAGTACGTAATCGGTTGTCTGAGATGCCTATAACACTTGGCGCGAAGTTACGAACGAAGTGGCCCCTGTGCCGAAGTGGCAGTTATGCGCTCGCGAGTCGAAAAAGGAAACGCGTATCAAATTTCCCACGAGAGAATGAATCGCAACACGTTTTACAAGCATATCGAAGTGCCCGCTTCGTACGAAATCTGTGCTTCGTAAAACAATTCGGACACTCGACAACAACCGGTTTTTGCTTTTGCTCCGTGACAGCTCGTTTTGTGCTTAGCAGAGCGGTCATTGGTGCCTTACGTCCTGAGCCACCAATCGAACGAAGCAACGTATAGAACGCTCTATTGTGTGCACGAATTCGGATATGCGCGATCTCGTGCAGCATGGTTTCCAGAAACTCAGAATCGCCGAACTCGACAGTCATTGAGAGCGAAATGCCGATAGTCTGCTTACGATAATTATAGAACCCTCCGGTAGCTCTTCGCGCGAAAACAATTGTAGGCTTTGAAAGCTGGCCCGAGAAATACTCCGTGTTCACACGATCAAAAGTCTTCTGCGCAAGTTCCATAAACCGAGAGAGTTCGAACAGCCAAAACAATTCATTCTCCAGATTGTGATCGGCAATGAATTCCTCGGGAACACCGTAGCGTCGAAGTGCCCGGACATACTCCCGAAAAAGCTTCATCTCGGTCGGCACTCGATCCGACTTGGCTTTGCGGGGCTTTGCCTTCGACTTCTCGGGTATTACCTGCTGAGGTTTGGCCTTTCGACGAAACAGGGACAAATTTATGCCCTTCATTAAGACGCTTTCTTGCAATTATTCTTCCAACGATAGTTTTATATCTTGAAGAACGAAGTTTTTAAGAAATTGATTGGCGCTTTTTGCCGATTTTGAGTCGGCAAAAGGCAGTCATCCCATTCCACAAACCTATTTACGTGATTCGTAGATCCTACGCAGTCCTTGTTCTGATTCCCTTGCTTGCTTGTGCGCTCTCCGCAGCGCACGCGCAAAATTTTCGCGCGTATGCCGGAGAGTTTTTGCAGCTTGGTGTTGGTGCGAGATCGCTTGCGTTGGGTGGTGCGGGTGTTGCGATTTCGGAAGATGTAACTTCTGGCTATTGGAATCCGGCAGGGCTTGCGAGATTGAATTATCCGGGAGTCGCGGGTATGCACGAGGCTCGCTTCGACAATACCGTTCAATATAATTACGGAGCTATCGCCTTGCCGATCGGCAAAACTGCGAGCGTCGCACTCTCCGTGTTGCAAGTTGGCATCGATAATATTAAAGACACACGAAGTGCTTGGATCGATCTCAATCGCGACGGACACTTCAACGGCGACGATTACATAGACTATACTAAGGTTACTTCGTTCGGGAATCACGATTGGGGATTCTTGCTTTCGTATGCGAATCTTTGGAATCCGGACATCTCCTACGGTGTGACTGCAAAAGTGATTCTGCGAAAACTCGATAACGAAAATAGCGCAACAGGTTTTGGCTTCGATGTTGGTTTGCAGTATCGCGCAATGGATCGACTGACGCTTGGATTTCTTGGGCAGGATATCACAACGACATTACTATCCTACACGTCCGGAGTGAAGGAGCTTGTTTCGCCAACGCTAAAATTCGGTGGTGCCTATCAGATTTTTCTCGTCGATGATGGATACCACAAGATCATTCCGACGCTCGACATGGATCTTCGATTCGAGAATCGCGGTACTGTCGCCGAAGCCCATCTCGGTCCGATGAGTGCCGATTTCCATTTCGGCGCTGAGTATCAGTTCGGACAACTCTTCGCGATTCGTGCCGGCTACAGCGATCTAAAACAATTCAGCATCGGCGCCGGAGTCAAACTCCCAAAGCTTAGCCTTGACTACACCTTCCTAAGCTTCAACGGCCAAGACCAGCTCGGCAATACGCACCGCATTAGCTTCCAATTCTCGCTGCAGCAAGATCGCTGGAAACGAGAGGGGAGCTGAGCCGCTCGCAAGAATTATTACCGACGATTAGCCGCAGGCTATCTTCTTCTCGTTGTCGATATGATCGCAACTCAGGTCATATCGCAATGTTATTGTAACTCCTGAGTCCGGGGAGGGTTATATAGCAGTGTGTCTTTAGCAACTTGGCTTCACAAAGTGCTTCAGCCAAGTCTTAACTCTTTCTCGGTGTCCGACCTTGATGAAACGATCTATTCGAAAGTCTTCTCTCCATCTTGCTGTGGCAATTGTTCTTTTGCTTGCCGCCAATATTCCTGACCGAGCTGTCGCTGGACATGGAGGCGTATCTTCGGAAGGCACAGATTTTTGGTTTGGATTCATGCCGAATTATGTTCACCCAGCCGATTATCTTCGTGCGTTTATCTGTTCGGCGACCAAGAGCTCTGTAAATGTCGAGTTGTTCGGCGGGGGTAGTGGAGTGCCGGTCAATACAACACGATATGAACTCACTCCTGGCTCTGCAAGAACCATCACATTACCAGTCGCTTTGTGCGAGACTCGTGTAAACGAAATAGAAGGCTATTGGGCCATCCACATCAGCGCGTCCAATCCGATCTCCTGTTACGGATACAGTGAGGTGAGTGGTTCGAGTGAAGGATTTCTTGCCCTCCCAACCCCTGCACTCGGGAATAAGTACTGGATCGCGAGCTATCCCGATGCAGATCCATATTCTCCCGAAGTAGGGTTAGTGGGTGAATTTTTGATCGTTGCTCCATTCGACAATACGCAGGTAACAATCATATCCTCAGTTGAAACGCGGCTGAACTCAATGGAAGATAGTATCACTCATTTCCCTGGAGAGGGTTGGACGGTAACGCTCAATAGAGGTCAGACCTATCTCGTGCAGTCCTTAGGCCGACACTTTGAAGATATTACTGGATCGTATCTTACAAGCACTCAGCCAATTTCAGTTTTGTCAGGTCATGAACGGAGTTGCATCCCTATTTCTCCAAGTACAAGTGCTGGAGAATTTCTTATGGAGATGATGCTACCTGTTAATTTGTGGGGAACAGAATGCTTTGAAGTACCAACGAAATCACGCAGTAAAGCTGGCGACTTTCTCTATGTATTTTCCGGTGCAGATGGGAATGCGATACAAGTCGTGGGCACAAAAACTCAGTTGGCCTTGGACGCAGGAGAAAACGCTGAACGCGACGTAATCCTACTTCCAGAGAGTTATAAGTCCTCAAAAGGGCTTCCTGTTCTCGCGATGCAATACACGTATTCGCAAGGATTTAACGGTGATTCTGCTAAGGTATATCCAATCATGATCACGATGACGCCACGCGAGCAATTTCAGAATCGCATCGTGTTTCGCACTGCAAAAAATCCGAGAGGCAACGGAGATTTTGCGAGCGTGTGTACTTTTATCGGTGATGCCAGCAATCTGATGAGCATCACGGTCAACGGCCAATCACTCTCTGCGCTGGGTGCGGAGCCGGTTAAAGTATATCCCGGAACATCGAATCCCGTAATCGGCACAACAAGAATTCTATTGTCACCAGCGGAGACTGCATTCGTTGCATCTTCATCGCAAACGAAGTTTGCCGCTTATGTCTACGGTTTTCACGATTTCAATGGCTATGGTTGGCCTGCTGGTTTGGGGCTCAATCTACCTTCGGCCGATA
>JBDTCS010000182.1:0-7107 GCA_039923455.1 Kapaibacterium sp. (SeqCode)
TTTGCACGTTTGGATGCGGCGAGGTGGCATACGAGCTAACCTTCTTGCGGGTCCAAAAATAGTCGCACTCCGAGTAGAAGTGCCCTAATCTTAGAATTGACAGAATAGAACCGTCATTTCAAAATAGAATAAAATTGTCTCTCACGCGTCGTACTACGCAATTCGTAGTTATCTTTGCAAAACTTCAGACTCATGCTTTTGATCAGGGGAGTTTAAGGGTAAGCGTTGACCGTCTCCACAAAGAAATTTTCCGGAAGGGTATTAATTCCCTTAAGTTAGCTTCTCAGTCTCTGTAGAACTATGGCCGACGAGACATCACAACCTAATAAATCAACCCCACCCTGGCTTCGGCCGGCCGGTGAGCGAGGCGTTGCCTCTACTCCTGGCGCTGCTGCCACACCTGCCGTTGCAAAGTCGGCAGAACCTGAGGGATCTGCACCTAACGCGGCTGCACCAGTTCAGGCTGAAGCGACTGTTACTGTCGCAGAAGCACCGGCAAAAAAGAAAAAAATAAAATTGCTCGCGGTTGTGCACATGGAAGGCTGCACCGGATGCGATGTTTGCGTAGAATTTTGTCCTGTCGATTGCATCTACCATATTCCGGGGCCCGAACATATTCTTGCAGAGAATCCGCACGCAGCGGTCAATGGGGTAGTCATCATCGACGAGGACGTTTGTATTGGCTGCAAGCTTTGTGCGAAATACTGCCCGTGGGAAACTATAGAAATGATAAATTCGGACGCTCTGGAGTTGGCGCGTGCAGCCGGATTAACGTATTGATAGCTAAGAGAGGATTTATTCAGAAGAGATATGGCTGAGGATCTGAGTACAAACGAAGAACTTACACCGCTTCCTTTTATCGAGGATGTCGCTCGTCCGGAAGAAGCGGGCACGCATCCAACGAGTACCTCCAACATGCCCCCGATGAAGGAGGTACCTGCGGAGTTGCACGCGGTTGCGGCAAAAGTTGCTGCGCCCCGTTCTGCCGAAGCACTCGCTGCGAAACCGCCCTCGATCAAACTTCCAAAGTCTCTTCCAAAAGCAGATCAAGATCCGGGTATCTGGAATTTTGGTCGCCGAAGTTTTTTGCAGGCTTCCGGTTGGTTGTCGTTCTTCGGATTTATCACCCTCGCGACTGTTGGTGCGCTGCGAATGATGTTCCCTCGCATTCTCTATGAGCCACCCACCACGTTCAAGGCTGGTACACCGAAAGACTACCTTCCAATGGCGGTCAATGAGAAATATAAAGAGTCGGAACGTGTTTGGATCTGCCGTGATGAGGACAAGATCTTTGCGCTTATCGCGATTTGCACACACCTTGGTTGCACACCAAGATGGCTCACCTCAGAGTTTAAGTTCAAGTGTCCGTGTCACGGGTCGGGATATACGTTCGAAGGTATTAACTTCGAAGGCCCTGCGCCACGACCACTGGAGCGCGCTAAGATCCAACTCAGCCCGGATGGCGAATTGCTTGTGGATAAAGGTATCTCTTTCCGTTACGAGCGTGGTGATTGGGTAAAGCCGGAGTCGTTCGTGCCGGTTTAGTCATATCGAATTTCAGCCTTTACTGATCTCAGCCCTTGTTGATCTGAGTCAAAGTATTCAAAAGTTTTGATTGAGTTTTTAACAGTGTCAGCCGAATCGAAGTAGCAGATATATGAAGCTTCCATTTGTACCGCCGAAGCCACCACCTCTGGAAAAAATCCGTAAGGATGTCACGCAGAATGAGGTGTGGAAGTCAGTCTTTCGGCACTCCTATCAGGATAATCAGCGTAATCGTGCGCTGCAGGTTGTCGATAACGTCTTCCTGCATTTGCATCCGACGCGTGTAACGCGTCATGCAACGAACTATGCCTTCACGTGGGGCATGGGTGGCACGACATTCTTGCTGTTTATCGTGCTGACGATCACTGGCATTATCCTCATGTTTTATTATAGGCCGACCGAAGCGTTCGCCTATAATGATATGAAGGCTCTGATGAATGACGTTGCGTTCGGACCGTTTTTGCGCAATATGCATCGTTGGTCTGCGCACGCAATGGTTATCACCGTGATGTTGCACATGTTCCGTGTGTTTCTAACCGGTTCGTATAAGCCGCCTCGCCAGTTCAACTGGGGAATCGGCGTTATTCTATTGCTCCTCACATTCTTGCTTTCGTTCACAGGCTATTTGCTTCCGTGGGATCAGCTCGCTATTTGGGCCGTGACGGTAGGTACGAACATGGCGCGATCCGTACCATTACAAGGAAGTGAAGGACCGTTCTCAAATTATCTTGGTCTACGGCCCGATAATGATATTCGATTTATTCTACTCGGTGGTACGCAGGTAGGAGAGCCAACTTTGCTCAGGTTTTATGTCGGGCATTGTATCTTCTTACCGTTCATCGCAGCGACTTTGATGGCAGTGCACTTCTGGCGTGTGAGAAAGGATGGAGGCATCTCCGGACCGGTCGTTGATACGAAGGCGAGTGTCGGAGCAAAATACATCGCCGAAAAAATGTCGACGATGCGCCTCAACCAGATTAAAGGCACCCCAGCAACCAATGGCAAGCCGGCCGCAGCACCAGCAAAAGTAGCTCCTGCGCCAAAACCAGTCGAAGCAGGCGCAGCACCTGCGGCCCCAAAAGCCGCAGCTGCACCCGCAGCACCGATTGCTGGTGGAGCAGGCAAAGCACCGCCACCTTGGTTGAAGAAGTAAATAATTCGCAGACAGATTTTCGGAGTGGGAGTTTCTCTCACTCCATAGTTAAGAAGAGATAGACAAAAGACATCTCACGATTTTTCAGAACATGGAAGGTCTACATAACTTTTGGACGATATTAAGTCAAGCCGATAACATCCCCATCGTGATAATGATGGTGACTGTTTTCGGTTACTCTTGGCTGGCAGTTAAACAAGCTCGACGAAACGATCGTCAGGGGATTTTCGAAGCAACACAGTCGGACAAAGTGCAAGTCTGGCCGTATTTGGTGAAGGTGGAATTCCTAATGACCATCGGCATCATGATCATTCTTACGGTGTGGTCGATCACGATCAACGCACCGCTCGAAGAAGCTGCAAATCCGACCTTGACACCGAATCCCTCGAAGGCGCCGTGGTATTTTCTTGGGTTGCAAGAGATGCTCGTCTATTTCGATCCCTGGATCGCAGGTGTAATGTTGCCAACGTTTATTCTTGTCGGATTGATCTGCGTCCCCTATATCGATATTAACCCAAAGGGGAATGGTTACTACACCTTCAAAGAACGTCCGTTCGCGATCGTCACATTCGCTACAGGCTTTTTGATACTGTGGGTTGCGCTTATCGTACTTGGTACGTTTATGCGCGGACCTGGTTGGTATTTCTTTTGGCCGTGGGAATTCTGGGATACGCACAGAGTCGTCGCGCTCACCAACGTCGATCTCTTCGAAGCCTTGGGAATACCTTCGAAGAACGTCGACGGGTCATTCAACCTACTTCAGGTGCTGCTTGGTGGAATCGTTGTCGTCGGATATCTCGCGATTTTTCCGATGTGGATCTGGAGAAAATACAAGACGAAGCTTTCGGTATTGAAAGAGATGGGGCCGATCCGTTTTGGAATTACTATCGCACTCTTTCTGATGATGGTCGGGCTACCGATCAAAATGTTGCTCCGGCTTGCGTTTAACATCAAATATATTTGGGTGTTTGGCGTAGGGCACGATCTGTTCTTCAATATTTAGTGCCGCAGACCGAAGGGCTAATTAGTCCTTCGGAATACGCTGAATGTAGAAATAAGTTTTAGCATTTTCGACTGAACAGTTTATATGGCGATCAACCCTTCCGAAAGACCGGAAAAGGCTCCTTGGTGGAATCCTGTGCGCTACTTCGATGTGCGTCGTCGCATGCCGATTGAACAGCGTTCGTACACGAAGATGTATTCGCTCCTGGCGATTGCACTCTTCTTGTTCACCCTGTGGGCGGTTATGGATGAAGTAATGACGCGCAGACCTTGGAAGGATATTCAGGAAGATTTCAAAGATTTCAAGACCACACGGTTGACCTTTGAGATCAAGAAGCAACTCCACAAGTTGAATCCTGCGGATACGATGGCGATTCACAAAGAGTTGAAATCGGTCCTTAAGGAGCAAAACTCCGATGGATACAAAGCCAAGCTTGATAAAATCGAAGATCTTGACGTAAAGATCACGAAGGCCCAGCGAGATTATACGTTCACGAAGAGTAACGCCGACGCGCAGTATTACATTCTCGATGAGGCTCGTACCGAACGCACGGATACGACTTCGAAAAGCAAAGATCTTCGTGTACTCGAATCTAAGATGCGTCAAGAGCAGACGGTGGTTGATTCACTGGAAAAGCTTCGTGCGGATATGCAAGCTACTGTGCTTCCGGTTCAGAAGCGGTTAAAGGAAGTTTTGCGTGTGCATGATTCCGTTTTTGCGGACGTGATCCTCTTGCAGCGCAAGCGCGAAGCAGCGGAAAAGGCACCCATCGCCGTTCACCAAACGATGCTCGTCAATTACGAAAAAACGAATTTCAATAATCTTAAGATGCGCGTTGACCGTTGCGTCACGTGTCACTTAGGATATGATGATCAGTTGTTCAAGAATGATACGCTGATATCGAGCAGTCCATCGGAGGTCACAGCATGGAAGAAGGCAAATAAATACGGCGACAAACACTATACGATCGTAAAACTCGGCGCGAATAAAGATACCGTCGTCGCAATGGTGACACCTGTCTTCCGTACGCATCCCGATGTTGGCCTGCTAATTAAGGGACACAAAGTTGGAGAGGCTTCGGGCCCGGGAGTGCTTGGTTGCACTTCGTGTCACGCGGGTCAGGGTGCATCGCTCGTATCTCCGGAATTTGCCCACGGCCTCGAGCATCATTGGGCGGAGCCGTTGCTTACGGGGCATTACGTCGAATCTTCGTGCATGAATTGCCACTCGGGTAAGATGGATTTCGAAGGTGCGAAATGGATATCCATGGGCAAAAAGCTCTTCACAGACTTTGGTTGTTATGGTTGTCACAATGCCACGAACTATGATGGCATGCCGAAACAAGCTCCATCGCTCCTAAGTATTTCGAAAAAGGTCACGCCGGCTTGGATGTATCAGTGGATCGCGAATCCGAGAGGATGGTCACCCGAGACGCGAATGCCGAACTTCATGTTCAGTTCACATGAGGTCACCGCGGTCGTTGCGTATTTGAATGACCAGTCCAAAACAGGTACCTATACTCCGGTCGCGCATTCCGGTGGTGGAGGAGATGCGACAAGGGGTAAGCAAATCTTTAGTGAGGTCGGCTGTTTCGGTTGTCACGCAATGGATCAGTTCAAGAGTGAGAGTCGTGTAAAAGAATCGAATGGCTTTGGACCAGATCTAAACAAGATCGGCTCAAAAGTAACGGCAGAATGGCTGTTTGATTGGTTGAAGAATCCTAAGAATTATCACGCGGAGTCACGAATGCCGAGCTTGCGCCTCAGTGATCCGGAAGCAGCGGACCTGACCGCATATCTAATGCAGCATACCGGCACGAATGACAGCGTGCATACGAATTTTGATGCGGCCGCGCTGACGAATCCTTCGATGATCAAAGAAGGAGAAAAGATTGTGCGAACGTATGGATGCTTCGGTTGCCATGAGATCAAAGGAATGGAGGACGAAGCGAAGGTTTCGGTTAGTCTAAGCACGTTCGGTCGCAAGACGGTCGGTGAATTATTCTACGGTAACGTACCAGGGGAAGTACTTGGTGGATTCCGAAAGGAATTCAAGCATGCTGGCTTGCCTCTTGGCGAGTTAGATGAGCATGCGATTCACGAAAACCAAGATTGGTACACTTGGGTCGCGGGTAAGATGAAGAACTCCCGCATCTACGCAACCGAGCGCATTCCGCAAAGAATGCCGAACTTCCAGATGTCGACCGAAGAGGCGTATGCAATATCGGTATTGCTTAAGAGCTTCACGGGAAATTATGTTGCACCGTCCTACATCGATCCGGTAGATGATCCGAATCAGCTAGCCCTGAATCGAGGTAGATTGTTCGCGCACTGGAATAATTGCGTGGGCTGTCACCAGATTGAGAAGGCCGGAGGGTATATCGGCAAATACATCGACGATGCGATGTTCCGTCCACCACTGCTGACGCCTGAAGGTAATAAGGTGCAGGAAGTTTGGCTACGTGGATTCTTACGCGGGCCTTCGACTATTCGTCCGTGGCTCAAAGTTCGAATGCCGACTTTCGGATTCTCAGATTCGAGTATTGGAGTTGCAACGAAATATTTCCTTGCTACCAAGCATCGCCCGTTCGTGCTGACCGATTATCATTTCATCAGCGATCCAAATCTGCTTGCACCGGGGAAGGCGTTGTTCGATCAGCTTAAGTGTATGTCGTGTCACGTGGTTGCATCAGGTCCGGGCGCTGCACAACAGATTGCACCGAATCTTGAACTTGCCAAGCGCAGACTTCGTCCGGATTGGGTCATAGATTGGCTCCATAATCCCGAGGCCGAACAAGCCGGAACAAGAATGCCGGGCTTCTGGGGTACACCAAAGACGGGCTTCAACACGATGTTCCCGCAAGTCTTGGCCGGAGATGTCGAGATGCAAATTCGCGCTGTACGTGATTACGTATATTCGATCGGTAGAACCGAAGATCCTGTGCAGACGCCGTACGCGGTTATCAATGGCTCAGATCATTATGTACTTCCGAATGGGACGTATGACGTTGTCCTCACGAGCGCAATGCCTCGAACAGGGCCTGATGTGATGACACCGACGATTGGTACTGCCGCACCCGCTGGTAAAGATGCAAAAGCTGAGAAGCATGCGACTCTCCTGCGAGCGAAGCATGATCGTACAGCAATGCGCTGAACCGAATTGTGCGAGTGGAATTTTAGAGAGAGAGCCCTGCGCACATTGCAGGGCTTTTTCATTCGATAACGAACCGAAGTTCATTCGTCGATTCGTGAATGGTATTCTTCTATTTTTATTATGCATAGAATTGTCCGCAGAACCTCGCACGTTGGGTTGCTATTGATGGCGTTCACGCTATTAGTTGGTGGTTGTAAAAAGAAAGTAGAGGTTGAGACGGGAGAAAATTCTGAGATCGGTCCTGGGTACCACG
>JBDTCS010000183.1:0-5761 GCA_039923455.1 Kapaibacterium sp. (SeqCode)
TTCAGGTGCCCACCAATTTTTGAGATTACCTTGTGCATCCGATTTTGCACCTTCGTCGTCGAAGCCATGCGTCATCTCATGTCCGATGATTGCACCGATCGCACCGTAGTTATATGCATCATCGACTGAGAGATCAAAGAACGGCGGCTGAAGAATCCCTGCCGGAAACACGATCTCGTTCATCGACGAATTGTAGTACGCGTTGACTGTCGGCGGTGTCATCCCCCACTCGGTTCTATCGACCGGCTTTCCGATCTTTGCAAGCGTGCGATCGAACTCGAACTTGGATGCTCGAAATGAATTGAGCACAAACGGACCTTGATCGATCATAAGATTCGAGTAATCTCTCCAATGATCCGGATAGCCAACTTTTTGCATAAATGCATTCAGCTTCTCAAGTGCTTTCACTCGCGTTGGCTCGCTGATCCAATCGAGATGTTCGAGGTCATCGTGCAACGCGTTTTTCAAATTTGCGATCATTTTCAACATGCCCGCTTTTGCAGCAGGTGGGAAAGCAACTTTGACATACGCTTGTCCCAATGCTTCGCCGAGAGCCCCGTCCGTCGCGTGAAGCCTACGCTTCCAAAGTGGAAGTTGCGTCTTCGCACCATAGAGCAACTGATAGAAGGCGAAATTCTCACGATCGAACTTCTGATCGAGACTGCGTGATACACGGAACAAAAGATGAATCGTGAAATACGTTTTCCAATCGCTGATCGAGCGCTGAGCAAGTAGCGTATCGAGCGTGCGCAGAAAATTCGGTTGGCCGACAATCACTTCGTTAACGGCCGGTGCGCCAATCTCTCTAAGATAGTTTGTCCAGGACCAATGCGACGTCATCGCAACAAGATCTGCGAGCAAAATATCATGATAGGTCGAATCGGGATCACGTTGTTCAACGAGCGTCATCGAGGCTTCGGCGAGTTTGGTCTCGAGTGCGAGCATCATCCTCGCGTTCGTAAAACTCTTTGCCGAATCAAGACCGGTCAGCATTTGCAGATGTGCAGCATAGCGAAGATACGCCTCGCGAATCTCGACTGACTTCGGATCCTTCTTAAAATAATATTCGCGCTCCGGCAAACCGAGACCGCCTTGGTAGGCTACCGCAACCACCCGTGCGCTATTCTTTGCATCAACATCCGCACCGAAGCTGAACAATACATCGACTCCGATCCCGTGAAGCCGAGCAACCTCTTTCAACAGATCATCCTGGGACTGAATACCGGCAATACGCAGCAACTCCGGCTTGACGGGAGTGTAACCGGCTTTAGCGAGCGCGACGGTATCCATCCCTGTCCCATAATAATCACCGATCTTCTGCTGAATCGAGCCTTTTGGTGCGAGACCATTGCGGACATCCGCCCGAGCCTTGTCGAGTACTTCATGCAAAATGGACAGATTGCGTTCGATGATCTCATCCCAATGCCCCCACTCGGAGTGATCATCCGGAATTGGATTCTTGTCGAGCCACCCTTGATTAGCGTATTTGTAGAAATCATCGCACGGCTTGCAGGTCGTGCTAAGTTCGCTGCGCTCAAATTTCTGCGCGTAAGAATTCGATGAGAGCAGGAGCACAAGTGACGCGATTGCGAAACCGATCATTGCTCGAACGGAGAGCGAGCGCTGCTGAGATACCGTACTGCTAAGTGACATGGCGGCTACGACAAAGTGGAATGAATCAATAATTTCACATCGGCAGACCTACGTCCGACGCCGATCAGATGCAATAAAAACAACAGGCGCTTTCGCAATTGCGATTCGATAATAGCGCACTCGAAGATAGAAAGCTTCGGAAAGTTGTGACCGTATTGTAGAACGGGTTTTGTCCCTAATGTTTTCGGAAGTGCTCCAATGCCCCAGCTGGCGAGATAGTTCAGGCCTTCGTCACGAGTAGCTTGAGCTCCGACATTTCCCGCATTGCAAAGCGCACACCCTCGCGACCAAAACCAGAATCCTTCACACCTCCATAAGGCATCGTATCGATGCGAAAAGAATTAGAATCATTCACGATGAGCGCTCCGAGTTCAAGCATCTCGAACGCTCGCTCGATCACTGCTGAATCGGAAGTGTATAGGCCGACTTGCAATCCATACTTGCTTCCATTTACGACACGAAATGCGTCTTCGATATCATCGAATGCTTCTATGTTTAGCGTCGGTGCAAATGCCTCTTCAGCAAAAAGCTTTGAATCATGCGATACATTCGTGAGTATCGTTGGCGTCACCCAATTCGGTGCGCGAAACTCCCCCGTGTGACGCACACCACCAAGGGCAATGGCTTCGGCTATCCACGTTTCAATCCGCTCGGCAGCTTGCGATGAGATCATCGACCCGACGGATGTTTTCTCATCCTTCGGATCGCCCACAACAATCTGTTTTGAAAACGCGATCATCTGCGCAAGCACTGCATCGAAGTATTTTCGCTTCACGAAAAGATTTTGCAAACCAATACATACTTGCCCCGCATAATTAAATGCAGAAGCGGTGAGCGTTGGAATCAGTGCATCGAGATCTTTTACACCATCCACTATCACCGCTCCGTTGCCGCCAAGTTCGAGCGTTACTTTTGCTTTTGTAGCAAGAGGTTTGAGCTTCCAACCAACAAGCGCACTTCCGGTGAAGGAAAGCATCTTCACTCGCTCATCCCGTACGAGCAATTCGGCAACATCATTCTCGCACGGTACAATTGAGAGCGCACCAGCCACAAGACCAGCTTCCTGCAAAATTTCGGTTAGCAAAAAAGAAGTGAACGGAGTTTGCGGTGCCGGTTTAAGAATGATCGTATTTCCGGCAGCGATAGCAGGTGCGACTTTATGCGCGACAAGATTCAGCGGGAAATTAAATGGCGTCACACCCGCGATAACACCAAGCGGAAAATACCTATAGAATCCTGTTCTGCCGGTGCCTTGAAGTTTCTCCGGCATCTCGAGCATCTCGATCTCCGCAGGATCGAGTGCCGCATGGCTCGCAGCACGGAATGTAAACGCTGCACGATCGACCTCGACTCTGGATTGCCTGATAGGCTTGCCACACTCACGCGTGATCATCATCGCAAGTTCATCTCGACGTGCGGTGATTAGTGCTGAGGCTTGCAGAAGCACACTCGAACGCGTTTGATAGCTTTGTTTGCGAGTCGTTTGGAATGTCTTCTCAGCAACTTTGATTGCTTCAAGCATCTCCGCAGCATCCGCATACCGAAGCTTTCCCACGATCGATCCATCGAACGGATCGAAGATTGTTCGCTCGCCTGCGTTACCTGCCAAAACCGTATTCCCTACTCGTGGAGCTTTCGTTAGCACTATCGTGATCGCGATACAAAATTAAAAGAGTCCGCTTAAGGGATGTGATTCCCTAAGCGGACTCAACACTATACTTGTGCTAAACGCTATGTGCGTTAGCTGAAATTATTTGAGTAGTGTCATCGCTTTGCGAATTGTCTGCCCGTTCATGCGCAGTGCATAGAAGTATGTACCGCTTGCTAAGCCGCTCGCATCGAGTGTGACGCTGTGCTGACCTGAAGTCTGCACTCCCGAAGCAAGTTCACGTACGATATTTCCGCGTGTATCATAGAGCGTAAGATCAGCGGTGCCGGTCTTATCAAGTGTGTAGCGAATCTCGGTGGATGGGTTGAATGGGTTTGGATAGTTCTGCTCGAGAGCAAAACCCTCTGCATGAACGCCCTCCACACCTGCGGGTGATCTGAACCAATCGAGCGAACTCTTAATGACCTGATTCTGATCGGAAGCAGCTACTAAATTCTCAAGACCAAATGCGAGATAGACGAGCCTTTCGTGACTATGTCCCTCCCAACGCAATCCGGCAAGTTGCGTCGTGCCTGTTCCGTAATAAAATATTGGCGTCGCACCCGAACCGGAGACAAGTTTGATTTCGTCGGGCTGATTCACTTCAACCGCAGTAGGCGACATTGATAGCGGTCCGAGCGAACCACCGCTTACTACGTCACCACTCACGCCCGTGATAGTTAACGGGCCTGCGCTATCTTTTACGTAGGTGCACTTGAGATAGTCCGAAAGGAATTTCTTGTCGTTCGTTGCAACCGAACCGGCATCCGATAATCCGAATGCGATCTCACCGCCGTGTACAAGAATGTGACCACCGGAATTGAGATACGCTGCGAGGCCTACCTTATCGTTACCATCAATTATGCCTTTGCCTGCGCCGAGCACGATCTCGCGAAATTCACTTGGCTACCAACCTGCCATCAGTGAACATTCGGAACCACTAAGCGGAACATATACTTCCGAAAGTGCATCAAGCGAACCCATCGTGTGAGAAGCTACCGCGCTATCGCCAAACGTATCGACGAATGCGACACGAACATCCGGAGAAATAAATTTTACCGGGAAGCTGCTCTGTGTTCCATCAGCGGCTTTAACGGTTACAATACCACTGGAGTAGGTGCCAGCACCTTTTGTGGCGGCAATGTTGATCGAAGTCTTATCGGCACTATTCAGATCTATGGACTGCGAATTCGTTGCGCTTGCACCATTGATCGTCACAGCCCATACATTTTTCGAGTTTGGCGCATAACTAACAGTATAGTGACCCGTCGCACTCGTGTTGTTGGTAAGTGAGAAGCTCATTGCGTTTGGCTCGGAGGTTCTCATTACGATCTTCGTGCCGGCAGTTGGTTGGAATTGAGTTGTTGGAAGAGAAGATGCTGCTTGCAACACTTCGTGACTCGCAGCGTCGGTCTGGACGAATGCAACTTCATACATATTTGCTGCGACGTACGAAGCGTTGATCGGATAGGTGAACGTAAATGTTTTCGTATCACCATTCTTGAGCGTGAACGGAGTGCCGAGATAATTCGGCATCATCGTGCGCATCGCATTAACATATTTTGGCTCGCCGTTCGGACCCTTCTTGTTCACTTCCGTCTCAACTGCGACTGTGCGCAAGAAAAGCTTTGTGTAATTCGAAATATCGCCGACGACTTTCACTGTCACATTCACTGTGACAGTTGTACCACTCACGGAACGTGTGAGCGAAATATCGAGTGGGCTGAACTGCGTGATGCGAGAAAGCCATGCAGCCTCAAGCGGTGCCGTTGTAGATTGCGGGTTAAAGCTTGTCATGCCATCAAATACAACATCAGGCACTCCGCTGATAGCATAATAGGTTGCGACCCGATATTGATTATCGGTCTTGTCGTTGAGATACATCGGATCATCAGCGCCGGGCCAGTTCGGATGATACGCGATGTGAATCACATTGCCAACGTGTTGATTCAAAAATGTTTCGATGTATGGATTCGCTGTTGCACACGGCGGGCAGGACCAATTGGTCCCCTCTTCCATAAGCACGGTGCGTGGCACAAGTTGCGCCGTTGCCGAATTCATATTTGCGACCTGTAATGAGAGCACGAGAGCGAATGCGATCACGATCGATCGGTTCGTATTTTGTAGCAGTCTTTTCATAGTGGTTCTGTAATGAACAAAGAATACCGAAGGTATGCGCGTCGGGTGTCAATCACACCCAGCCCCGCGCAGAATAATCCTATATTACTACGCAATTTCTATCAGAATTATTCCGCAATTGTAGAAAAAGGGTTCCACCTCGAATTGACAGGGTGAAATTTGCGAGACGTAAAACGCCGCCCGCCGCGGCTCAGAAGAGATCCAGTACCCAGGATTCCATTCGCCACGGCGAACTTCATCCTGGGCTGCCCGAGTACACCATGCCTCCGGCACTAAGCTGATGGTAGCACTTTGCGCACGGCCTCCCTCCCGCTCCAGAGG
>JBDTCS010000184.1:0-13834 GCA_039923455.1 Kapaibacterium sp. (SeqCode)
CGAGAACGTTAGGAATACGTTGATCGAATACATTAGCACGAGCGTCGTCGTGTCACCGCCAGTATAGAGAAGTATCAGAATCGAGGCAACGCAAATGATGAGCACACCATTTTGCATCGTGAGCCGATCACTCAGTGAATTAAATCTGTGCGGCATCCAACTATCATTGGCCATATTCGCCATGACACGCGGGCCATCAATGAAGCCTGCTTGTGCCGCGACAAAAAGCAAGAGTGCTTCGGAGCCGAGTGTGATCAGCACGAACCAATGACCAATCGGAAGCCCGACAACGACCCAATTCGAGGCGAAATTTTCTACAAGCACCGCGTTCATCGTCTTGCCGGCAGTCGGAGTCACATGGAACAACAAATAGCAAACGAGAATACCACCGGCGGTAACCGCAAGTGAGATTGCCATCAGCACCATCGTCTTTTTTCCTGTCTCGACTTTCGGCTCACGCATGATCGAGAGTCCGTTGGATACAGCCTCGATTCCTGTATAGGTACCGGCACCCATCGTGTACGCTCGAATGAAGATTGCGAACATACCGACGAATCCGAGGCTAACCCAATCGGTATGAAATCCTGTCTTCACTTCTTGTATCACCGGTCCGGCTTCCATTGCATGCGTGGATATTCCACCGATGATCAGCACGGCATGCGCAGCAAGAAACACAAGAAAGATCGGCATCAGAATCTTCACCGATTCTTTAACCCCTCGCAAGTTGAGCCCCGTCAACACTACGATAACCAGACAAACAATCACAAG
This sequence comes from Kapaibacterium sp. (SeqCode), assembly GCA_039923455.1. Taxonomy (GTDB): domain Bacteria; phylum Bacteroidota; class Ignavibacteria; order Palsa-1295; family Palsa-1295; genus JBDTCS01. The sequence continues at coordinate 769 of JBDTCS010000184.1, forward strand.
CTTAAACTTGTGATATGATTGGGGTAATACGCTAAAGACTTGGTCTGCACCGGCGGCGATAGACACTGCGATAGTCAGCACGTAATCTACGAGCAATGCACTTCCGGAGATCACACCAAATTTTGGTCCGAGCAATCTGGAAGCGACAACATATCCACCACCACCGAAGGGAAAATGCTCGATCACGCGTGAGTATGCGTACGAGATAATGATAACGGTGAAGGCCGTCGCGAGTGCTAAGCCGAGTGCAAGATAGGTATGCGTACCGAGTGCACGAAAAGATTCGTCAGGGCCGTATGCCGAGGAAGAGAGTCCATCGGCGCCCAAGCCAACCCAGGCAAGAAACGCGATTAAGGATATACTATGGAAAACTCTCGGATCTTGAAGACTCTTGGGCGCACCGAATAGTGTTCGCTTTACTTTATCACCGAGTCCGTCTGCTTCTTTCGCAGCCTCGACTTCTGAAGCCTCAAAGTTTTCGTAGGCATTCTCTAATGCCTTGCCGGAATCGGATTGTGGGGTCTTGCTTTCAGGTGCCGGATTGGCAGGTAACGGCGGGTCAGATTCCATGGTGTTGCTATTGGGTCTACTTATTCAAAATAGGTGTGCGAAAACTTGTTATGGAGCTGAATAGTTCGAGCTAAATTGTGGAGATGATAGCGACAAATTCGGCACTAGGTTCGCCGTTGAACCGAAGACCGTTTGCAACCCTTGCCCTCCAATTTGCAGTATATTCGCACGAGCTATTATTTGCGTCAGCGGTGATGGCGATCGGTTTTCGTGTTTCTTCGATTGCGACGGTCCATTCGGCGCAACATTCCCCAGAAGTTAGTCATTTGGATGATATTTCCTTTTCCATTTGTTGTGTCCTTATAAGCTTTCGTAGAAAGATGATACCTCGATTCGGGCTTCCACGGCTTCCGCTATCTGATATGCAACGTAGGATACTATTTTTTCTCATTCGAGCGAGTTTCGTTTGTTTCCTCATCTTCGAGAGCGCATTGAGCTCGGCACAAACCGTGCCGCAGCAAAGGCCGAAGCAGCAATCGAAGCCCGACAGCTGCCATGAATGCCCACCTCCGGGTGGTATTGCACGTGGTGGCTATATGGATGTAGCCTTGCGAAATTCGGCGCCACTCCAAAACGCGGTCTCGATCAAACGCAGCACAGTCCATCTCTTTGATCGAGATGTACAAGCGCTTCATGTTTGGTATGAACGCAACGGAAAATATTTTGATACGCTGATTCCTATCAGCGATGCAAATCAAGTCAGTTACTCAGGTATCGGCGAAGGACAGCAAACTGTGAAAGTGCCGGTCTATCCCGCCAGAGAGTTTTATCGGAACAGCGGAAATCTTACGGCAAATGGTGACTTCCTCACGCTTAGTCCATTTGTTGGATATGCGGGCTCGGATAGTTCGCGACGCAAGATTGGCTTTAGCTCCTTCTATTATGGTTTAGAACTTCTCGTTTCGCCGTTCGGCAATACGTTTGGTGAGCGTATCAATCTATTGTTATCCGGTGCTGCGCTATTCGAGGGTAGCCGATTCCGAATTCCACTCGGCGGAAATATTCGCTGGACATTTCTTGGAAATCAGCATATCGAGAGCCGAGCGGCGTTCATCCCCGGTCCGTGCAAGTTTTCGCAGGCTGGCGATAGCAGCTTTGTCCCGACGCCCGATGGGTTCGTCGAGGTCACGAGCGATCAGAAGACCGACCCGAATGTCTATTATGCGCACGAACGTGTAGTTGTTCATGACGCATTTCGTCCATTCCTTTACGTAGAAGGTGGTGCGATACTCAACGGAAAGTTCGATGGTGCAGGGCGTGATCCATCTGTAAACCCGACTGATTACGGACAATATTATGCAGGCATCGGTTTGGGAGCGCCAGTATTCGATTGGATAGAGATTAGTCTCGGCTATCGCTACATGCGACTCAATCTTCGAACACCTTGCGCTGTGTGTCCGGCAGATTTCTACGTACAGAATACAAATGTGTCGCACAGTATCTTGCTCAAGATTGGTGGCCGTATTAATTTTTGAAGACGAAAAGTATTATGACAAACACTCGTCGCATGTATAAAAACAATAAGCCACTGTATCTCACGCTCCTATTGGCTTTGTGTTGTGGCTTGGCGTGCCAGAATCCGATTCAGCCATCGACCGATACATCCGGTAAGGGATTTCCGACGACCGTCAATGTGATTGACCAAGGCGCGAATCTCCTTCCGGGCTCCGCGGTGCAATGGAAAGTTCTGAATGGCATCGACGCGGAGTTTCACAACATGCCAACAAAGAACGCCGCGAATGATGGCTCCTTCCTCGACATCATTCCGGTGCCGATCACCGACGACACAACGCATGTAGTTTTTCGCGTCATTCCTCCAAGCGACCCGGCCTTCCAAGGAGTGCAGAAGGACGGGAATGTTCAGATTGATACGGTAAAGGGATATTGTCAAGCGAAGACCTACACTTTCCAGCTCGTGCGCAAACCGGAACCCATCACGAAGTGCGCAGATGTGGCGTTGCCCGCCTGCCCACCGATTCATTTGCTGGCGCAAGACCCAACGAAATTGCTCGACACCGCAGCGACGATGGCGTATTCGAATAATCTTGGTGCAGCACTCACGCTCAGCATTACGAGCGTTGCCTCACCGATCACCGATGTTGCTATCTATATTCGTATAAACGGTGGAGCGATGGTGCCGTTTACAGGTCAGACTATCGCGAACGGGCAAACATTTCAAATCTTTTTTGTCTTCGTCACAACCGCTGCTACAGCGACGGGAATCACGAAGTACACCGTGACAATCAACGGCGACACCCCCACGAACAAGAACTGCTTCACGTGTGGGTTCGATCTGACAACAGAATTTCGTAAACAGACTGTTTGCGATTGCCCAACGAGTTCGTATCGGTTCAACAAAGGCATTGATAGTGTTTGCGTTGGCGACACAAAACTCGATACGATCGACTTGTCAAGTATTCAGAATACCAATGCACTCGCAGGATGCCTCTTGAAATTTACGCTTGCTCCATCGAGTGTTCTGATACCTGAAATTTCGTTTGTGGCCGCATCGCCAACTCCGAGTGACAATCTGATCCCACCCGGAGCGGGACTGAGTAAAATATTCCTTACCGTTAGCCCGACTGCGAACAAACTCTACACGGAGCAACTGATCTATTTCATTGATCGGATTGCACCGGACGGAACGGTGACGCGTTGTGACAGCCAACTCCATATACAGATCAAAGGCTACGGAGATATTCCAAGTTGCGCAATCGATCCGACTTCCTCTTTCTTTGCAAATGATACGCTGTTCCAAGTGCTCGATGAAGATTCGATCGCTGGCAGAGAAGTTTGCATTCAGAATTTGAGCAAGGGTTGTCCGATTACGATTACCAGTGCGACTCTCGCAGGCGCAAATCCGAGCCCATTTCACGTCACTACGGGAATTCCGCTCACGATCAATCCCAATAAGGAGGGATGCGTAACCGTAAACTTTACACCACAAGACGCGGACGTGTGGCCGTTCGGTCGTGGACCCGGCATCAACCCCATCGACACATTCCGTGCAACACTAACATGGAAAACTTCCAGCGGCTGCGATTCTACGATTCCGATAATTGGTATTGTTATTCCTGCCAAAACTATTCAACCGTGTCAAGGACTCTACGACGCGCTGCATGATCCGTCCGGAATCGTGCTCGGACAAAAAGGAAGTATCCTTCTCAAAGATGACAGCACCGGCGGCTTATCTATTTGGGTGCAGGCGATCAATGGTACGACATCTGCAACGCTCACTTCGGGCACCGCGAGTAATCGCTACGTTGCGTTTCATCTTGCGCGCAAAGGATTTGTGATAAACTATCCGACGACCTTGTGCGATTCGAGTCTATCGCTATCTCGCGAGTGCGTACCTGCCAACTTCACGCCCCAACAGTACACAACGATTCCGGATGTACAAGTTGGTGATGTGATATTATTTGAATACGTGTATAGGGGCACAATCCTGTTTGGTGCACTGCTTGTACAGCGTATTGGAAGTGTAAGTCAGACCGGTACCAGTGAACCGGCAGTATGTCTTCAAGTGTGCTTTCCGATCTGATCCACCCCAAGCATGAAACGATACCTCACGCTGCTGCCCCTCTTTCTGGTTCTGATTTTTACAGAGTCTCCAGTGCATGCACAATCGGAGCCGCAACGACTATTTCCCAATTCGATAGTGGATTATGCGCCGGCGTTCAGAACAAATGCTCGAGGCACCGAGCTATGGTGGGTCACTTCGCTCGCCCCAAATGATTCGAGCAGATCCCGACGGCTAGTAAAGGCAACTTGGACCGATGAGGGCATCGGTGCAATGGACGCGCTCCCCTTTCCAATCAATCAGCAGATCGCGAGCGATCAACCCGTACTACTAGATGGCTGCCCAACCTTTTCGTATTGTGACGCTGCAACATGCATCTTTTCCTCGAATCGGCCTGTCGAGGGTAAATCTTATGACAACGATCTCTATGAAGTGCGCCGCGAGAACTCCGAGTGGCACTTGAATCGAATTGACGCACTCTCCTCGCAAGGTTGGGACGACACTCCGACACTCACTGCCGATGGTAATACGATATTTTTTGCTTCCGACCGACTTGGAATCGGAAACGGTGTCACCCAAATCTTCACTGCGCATCGAACGGGTAGCAGCTGGAGTGTTCCAAGCATGCTGGTCGGTTTGACGAGCGACGCGAAAAGATTCTCTACGCAAACTCCGTGTGTCGGCGTCGATGGCTATCTGTACTATTCGACGAACGATACGAAAGATGGCGACTACGATATTTGGAAAATCAAGCTCGACCCAACTTCGAAACTACCCATCGGCAATGCGAGTCCGCTCGATATGGCAGGCGTCAACGAGCCCGGCTCCGACGAAGGCCATCCAACATTTTCACCCGGCGGTGAGTGGATGCTCTTCTCCTCTGCTCGCAATTCCGGCAGTACGCCCCGGCTCCATATCTACAGTATTCATCTTCCACAATCGAAGACGACCGACATTCACATCAAAGTCCTGGAGCGGACGCATATCTTCAGTGATTCGGCTAAGCGATTTTTTGATGTCGTCCTTCCCGTCTCGACGACGCTCTTCTTCACCAATCCATCCGGCACTGAAGAGCAAATTGTTTCTGACGCAAGAGGCGACGCGATGATTCATTTTCCAAGGCCAACTGCTACACCGGGTGCCGACTCGCGGCTGCGCAAAACGATTCTTTATGCAAAGTCCAACAAGCAAGGCGTGATCTCATCAATCGATACATTGCTTTTCGATGTCACATGTCCAAGCCTAACGCACACACTCTATCTTTGGGACTCCAGTATTTATTACTCGCCGGAGTGCACGATGGATTTTCGTGTGCGTGATATTCCCTTTTTTATTCAGGGCTACTGGTGTCCGACGACACAGAAGTATAAAACTTGCGCGACGTGCGCTTCGGTCTTTCCCGATTCCGGTTGTACGGAAGTTGCGCTGGAGCCACCCCCGCTTCCATGCAAGCCGGAAGATGATCTTCGCGTTTACAAGGTGCACTATGTCGCACCGAGCATCGAAGTATCCTCACCGATCGGACTTTGCATTAATCGTAAGGAGTGGAGAGATTCAAGTCTTGCATACGGGCACCGCGTCGATTCTGTAATAGAGCTCTACATAGAGGAGATGAAACTCGTTTTTAGCAACGAGACGCGCTGCATCGAACGTGCAATCGCGCGGGGCGAAACGATCACTATCGACATCGTCGGCTGGACGGATCCACTCGGCATTGATAACTCGTGTCGCTACACGGGCGCGGATATTAACTTCAACAACAGCTTCATTCAACTTCAAGAAATGGAGCAGAAACATGGTTACATCGAAAATGGAGTGCTGAAAAAGGGCACCCCATTCTCTCGATCGGGGATGCAAGGCAATCAAATGTTGAGTGATCTGCGTGCATACTTCACTGCAATGCTTCTCGATTCACTTTGGACTGCAAACATCGATCAATATCGCGAACTCAGGGCGATCCCTGGCAGACTAAAGCTCACAGCCGTTGGAAAGGGGATCTCAAAGAAGGATCACATCCCGCTCAGCGAACAGAGATCGGTTGACGTGATCGTCACTGCGCCCGTCGATAAGCGCGACATCTATCGTCCAGATATGCCACCACCAGGCTCAACCGTCACGCTTTGTGCTCCCCCATGCGCAACTGCTGCTGCAATGGAGCGATAGCAAAGCTGTTCCGTAGCAATGCCGCGGCTGTTCGGTAGCAATAGCAAAACAGTCCCCCGAGAAACCCAGCAAGCCTCCATGCTGTTAAGCTCGGCACTATTTGCAGCAGCATAGACAGATGACCGCCATTCCTGTCGTTTCGCATTCGGATATCGCGATCTGCGGCATCGTATTCTAAAAATCCAAAGCTCAAAGCATGTCGAACCTATCCCCAACTCCGATCACCGTTGCCTATGGCGATGGTATCGGCCCTGAGATCATGGAAGCTACACTCCGCATTCTCGACGCAGCCGGAGCTAAGTTGGATATTCAGACGATCGAGATCGGGGAAAAAGTTTTTGAGCGGGGAAATTCATCCGGCATCGCACCGGAAGCGTGGGATTCGTTGCTTCGCACTCGAGTCTTTCTAAAAGCACCGATCACCACTCCGCTTGGCGGAGGTGTTAAGAGCCTGAACGTCACAGTTCGCAAGACGCTTGGTCTTTATGCCAACGTCCGACCTTGCGTCTCTTATGCTCCTTACGTCGAGACGAAGCATCCCGGCATGGATCTCGTGATGGTTCGCGAGAATGAAGAAGATCTTTATGCGGGAGTTGAGTATCGCCAAACCGAGGATGTGTGTCAGGCAGTCAAACTCATCAGCCGACCGGGCTGCGAACGGATCGTACGCTACGCGTTCGAGTATGCGCTCGATCACAACCGCAAGCAAGTCACCTGCATCACCAAAGATAATATCATGAAACTCACCGATGGATTATTCCATCGGGTGTTCAATGAAATCGCAAAAGAATATCCTCAGATCAAGAATGACCACTTGATCGTGGATATTGGTGCAGCTCGCATCGCGGACACTCCGGAGATGTTCGATGTGATCGTTACGCTGAATCTTTACGGCGATATTATTTCCGACATAGCCGCGCAAGTTGCCGGATCGGTCGGCCTTGCAGGTTCCGCAAATGTTGGAGATACTTGCTCGATGTTCGAAGCGATCCATGGTTCGGCACCTATGATCGCCGGACAGAACATAGCGAATCCCTCGGGTTTGCTCAATGGTGCGATCATGATGCTCGTACACATTCATCAGCCGGAGATCGCAACGCGCGTGCATAATGCGTGGCTCGCAACACTCGAATCGGGAATTCATACGGCCGATATTTATAAGCCTGGTTCGAGCAAGCAGAAAGTTGGGACGAAAGAATTTGCGGATGCCGTGATCGCGAATCTCGGTCAGGAGCCGAAGCACTTAGCGAGAGTTGAATATGCAAAGCGTGAAGAACGCCCGATCACCACGCATGAATACACCCACACCCCGCAGAAGAAGGAGATGGTTGGCTTCGATGTGTTCCTAGATCATAAAGCGAAAGATGCTACAGCGCTCGGTGCGACACTTAGCAAAATCGAAAGCGACACACTTCAACTTTCGATGATCAGCAATCGTGGCACAAAGGTTTGGCCGAACGGAATGCCCGAAACGTTTTGCACGAATGAGTGGCGTTGCAGGTTTTTATCGAAAGTAAAAGCTGGCGTTGTGAAACATCAGGATCTTCTGGATCTGCTCAGGAAGATCGAAGCAATCGGCTTCGATTATGTAAAGATCGAATCGCTCTGCAACTTCGATGGCATCGCCGGCTATTCGCTTAGTCAGGGTGAGTAGCACTGGTGAGACTTTGCGTATTTTTGACCGGTGCTCAGCAAACACAGTCTGTACATTAGCAAATGACAAGTTCGACAAAGCCGATCGTTGGTATCATAATGGGGAGCACCTCCGATTGGGAGACGATGCAGCACGCCGATCAGATCCTCACTGATTTCGGAGTTGCGCATGAAAGCGAGGTCGTTTCTGCGCATCGCACACCCGATTGGCTCGCTGAGTATGCAAAGTCTGCCAAGGGACGAGGCATTCAGATCGTGATCGCTGGCGCAGGTGGTGCAGCGCACCTACCGGGGATGACCGCAGCGCAGACGATACTTCCGGTGCTTGGCGTGCCGGTCGAGTCGCAGGCACTCAAAGGGATGGACTCTCTACTTTCCATCGTGCAGATGCCCGCAGGAATTCCGGTCGGTACTCTCGCGATCGGTAAAGCCGGTGCGAAGAATGCCGCACTACTCGCGATCGCGATACTTGCACTAAACGATGCCGCACTATCGGATAAGCTTCAGAATTTTAGAGACACGCAGACGAGCGATGTTCGGGCGCAAATACTTCCGACCTCTGACAACATATCCACCAACTAATTTGTGAAGCCAATACTTCCAGGGAGAACAATCGGAATTCTGGGCAGCGGACAGCTCGGGCGCATGCTCGCGATCGAAGCTCGTAAGATGGGCTATGGTGTTCAAACATTTTCGCCGGACACGAACTCTCCGACCGGACAGATCGCCGACAAAGAGTGGGTTGCACACTATGACGATCTCGATCAAGTACGAGCGTTCGCGAAAGAAGTGGACGTGATCACATTCGAATTCGAGAATGTACCTTTTGCGACAGTCCAAGCTGCCGAAGAATTTGCTCCTGTCAGACCAAAGGGAAGCGTTCTGCACACGACGCAACATCGCTTACGCGAAAAAACTTTTTTGCGGGATGCTGGTATTCCGGTCACTCCCTTCGAACGTGTCACGAACGAAGCCGAACTTCGCGCGGCATTGTTGAAACTTGGCTATCCCGCAATTCTAAAAACAGCCGGCTTTGGTTACGACGGCAAGGGACAAGTCAAGATATTCACCGAAGCCGATGTTCCGACCGCGCTGTCGCAACTGGCAAATCAAGAATCTATCCTGGAAGCCTTCGTTGATTTCGAACGCGAGCTTTCGATCGTCGCCGCTCGTGGTGCCGATGGTTCGTTTGAGCATTATGGAGCCGTAGAAAATATTCATAAGAATCATATTCTCGACATCACTATTGCGCCAGGTCGCATATCGCCGCAAGTCGCCAGCAATGCAATAGAGCTTGCTCGCGTGATCTTGGATAAGCTTGATGTTGTCGGAGTGCTGTGTGTAGAACTCTTCGAAACGAAGACCGGTGCACTTGTCGTGAATGAGCTTGCTCCTCGTCCGCATAATTCGGGTCATTTTACATTTGATGCAAGCATGACGAGTCAGTTCGCTCAACAACTTCGCGCGGTCTGTCATGTTCCTCTTGGCTCTACCGAGCAACTTCGCTCGGCAGTGATGGTGAATCTCCTCGGGGATCTCTGGGAGAACGGCGAACCAAACTGGAGTGCCGCGCTCGCGATCGGTGGTGTCCACCTGCACCTCTACGGAAAATCCTCCGCACGGCCAGGCAGGAAAATGGGACATCTCACAGTGTTGGCCGAGAGCGTTGAAGTTGCACTTGCAAATGCTCGCTTGGCTCGGAATGCCCTGCAATCTCCGCAAAAAGCTTAGCGGCACTCGGCATACACAATGATTTCTCTGGTCAACCCATGAGACAATTCATCGAGCGGAAAAATCTATCCGGACTGGAGCAGCTCGCACTCCTCACGTTGCTCCTCAGCTTTCTTGCTCAACTTTGTGCGAGTGTATTTCTGAAAGTCGTCGACGGGGATTCGCTTTCCCATCTGCATTTACTCAATGACTTCGGTGGACTGTTGCGATCAGGCGAACTCGTCCCGCGATGGTTACCCAGTTTTTTTCACGGATTCGGTGGGCCTGCATTCTATTTCTATCCACCTTTCGTGTATTATGTTGGCGGAGTATTACAATGTGTCTTCGGTCTCACTCCCTTGAGTGCGTTTCATATCATCGGAGTTGGAGCAACGATCGTTTCAGCGTATGCAATGTTTGCATTGCTTCGCACAAAGTCATACTCGCAGGTTGCATGCTTTATGGGTGCGCTCGTCTACGCTGCAGCGCCGTATCGATTTCTTGATCTTCACATTCGCGGTGCGTTAGGCGAGCACGTAGCCTTCGCGATTCTCCCATTCTTCTGGATAGCACTTGATCGCCTGCTCGAGGTAAACCAAGATCGCAATGCGCGAAAGAGTATTGTTGGGCTTGCTATTTGTTGGGGTTTGCTTCTGGTTACGAACATTCCTTCTGCAGCGATAGCCGGAGTTGCGGTAGTCACCTATCTGATACTGCGACTGCCTACTGTCGGCTATGCAAAGTCACTTCCTATCATCGCTGCACTTGTGCTCGGTTCAGGATTAGTCGCATATTATTTGGCCCCGATTCTGCATTTCTATTCCTTGATCAATAGCACCGCACTCTGGCAAGCGAATGCTTCAACGGGAAGCCCGATCGTCGATCTGTTCACTCGCAGCTATCTTTCCCTCGATGCTACGTGCGTAATAATGCTGTTCGCAGCAATTTTTCTCCTTCCACGATTTGTAATCCCGAGCGAGGAATCGAAGACTGACCGGTCGAGGATCCGAGCGATCAAAGGTCTCTTGCTTCTCACACTCTTACTGCAACTACCATATATCTCGCCCAGATTATTCGCGACCATCCCTCCATTCACATTAATTCAGATTCCCTTCCGCTGTGACGTTCTACTTTTATTTTGTGCAGCAATACTGATCGCCCGATTCTGGAGAGAGGAGCGAGTGTTGATGCCTGGGTTAGTTTGTCTCTGGTCAATCTTTGCACTTGGCTTGCTGACTATCACAGCGTTTCAAATTCAAGTTCATCCACATCCACACACCGCAGACATAGGTCCGATGGAGTATCTGCCGAAGAGTGCAGCTTCTAAATTAACCTTGGATGCGCTTGCTCAACACGAGGCTGATCCGATAATTATTTTTGAGGATACAGCAGCAAGGTTGACTAAAGTGGATACGAGCGGTTCGGCGTTGACCTATCATATCGTTGTACCCAAGCAAACAGTTGCAACGTTCCATCATTTCTGGTGGCCGCAATTCCGGCTCACTTCGAACCAAAGGGATCTCCCCATTTCTGCCGATAGCTTTGGCCGGATCGTCACGAACTTACCAAGTGGAGCGTATGACCTTCGGCTCTATCTCGTGAGATCGGGTGCAGAGATACTCGGGGAAATCATCTCACTCGTCTCGATCGGAATACTGATTGGTATTTGGATCTTCTATCGCAGGCGATATCGAGCGGTCACTCCGCAGTAAATCTTGTTTCACCTCCCACGACCGATGATGGTACCAACGCCGGTCTCATCGGCACTTTTTTATTTGGTGTGAACAACGCGTAGAGCATCGGCAGAATAAAGAAGAGCATTACACTCGATACGGAAAATCCACCGATCACCGCTATCGCAAGCGATTGTTGCATCTGCGCGCCCTCACCGATCGCAAGCGCCAGAGGTAAGAGTGCAAGCACCGCTGCGAGCGTCGTCATCGCGATCGGTCGAATACGTTGACGACTCGCCTCGACGATTGCACCCACAAGCCCACCGGCTTGATTCTCCGGGAGCTTCACATAGTGCATGATAAATATTGCATTCTCCGCAACGATACCAATCAGCATTATGAGCCCTACAAAACTTGATATGTTGAGCGTCATTCCGGTCACCGACAGTGCAGCCATCACGCCAAGCAACGAGAGCACCGTAATTATGATGATCGCAAATGGAATCGCAAACTCTCGAAACTCAAGAATCAGAACGATAAAAACAAATAGGAATGCAACAAGTGCAACGATCAACAGATTTTTGAATGACTCCTGCTCCGTCTGATATACGCCACCGTATTCCAGCGTCACACCTTTCGGAAGCACAATTTTTGATTGCAGCGTTTTCTGAATCTCCGCAATAGTACTCCCAAGATCGCGCCCACTAATTCGCGCTGTAACTGCGAGGTACGGCCGCAAACCTTCTCTGTTCAACTCTGGCTGACCGGCTGTGCGGTCGATCGAAGCTACATTCGCGAGCGGCACTAACACACCCGTCGGTGAGAGTAGCATGATATTTCCGATCGAATCCATGTCGCGTCTAAAGCCATTCGGATAACGCACACGAATCCCGATCACCTTATCATTGTGTTGCACATTCGATTCAACACGACCAGTGATCATTGTCGAAAGCTGATCTTGAATATCCGAACTGGTGAGTCCAAAGAGCGACGCACGCATCGGATTGACATTTACGACCAGCGAAGGCCCCGAGATCACGACACCGTTAAACGCATCGACAACACCGCGCACACTACCAATCTGATCTTTAATCAAAGAGCCAGTACGTTCGAGCAACTTCGGGTCAGCGCCAAAAAGCTTTATTTCGATGGGTGATGGGCTATTCGTTAGGTCACCGATAACATCCTGCAGCATTTGACCAAAGTCTATGCGTAGTCGTGGCTCGGAGGACTCGATTTTCGTTCGCGCTTCGGCCATCACATCATCTATCCCTCGGGTGCGCTTTTGCTTTAGTTTGATCGTGTAGTCACCGCGATTCGGCTCTGTTAGAAAGAAGCCGAGTTGCGTACCGGTTCGTCGAGAATAACTCTCGACCTCCGGAATTTTCATTATCAATTTTTCAACGTTGACGAGCATCCGATTCGTCTCGGTGAGCGAGGTGCCAGGTGGAGAACTGTAGTCGAGCACAAACGCACCTTCATCCATCTCGGGCATAAAGCTCGAACCGAGATTCGCATACAATAAGTAAGTGCAATAGACTATCACAAAAGCGAGCGGTACCACTGCAAGTTTGTACTTTAGCAGTTTATACATTAAGCGTTCGTACCAACCGCCGAGCCATGTTTTGCGTGTTTCCTTTTTTACCTCTCGCTCGATATCCTTCTCGCGAAGCACCATCGAAGCAAGCAGTGGTGCAAGTGTGATAGAGAAGATGAAGGAGATCAGCATCGCAAAAACCATTGTAATCGAGAGCGATCGGAAGAACGCACCGGCGAT
>JBDTCS010000185.1:0-14095 GCA_039923455.1 Kapaibacterium sp. (SeqCode)
AGAAGCGCTTCTGATCTAGATTGGTGAGGCCATGTAAAAGTGTTTGTGCAGTTCACCGTTAATAGTCTTCGTAGAAGAAGTACACCAATGCCAAAACAAGAGAACAAAGCGAAGGATAATCGTTTCATCGAAACAGATCCAACGATGTTCAGCATCACCGAGTACGAAGACCTGGACGAAGAAGCGAAACAAAAGGTCGATGCGATGCAGGCGAAATATAAGGCCAAGCATCCTGAGCTGGTTTCTGATCCTGAGTTGGATTCTGATCTCGAGATAGATTCTGAACCTGAGCACCCGCTACCGAGTGACTTTAAATGACAAGCGGAATTTTTGGGACTGTGGGTTTCGAAGAGGGCTATGCTTCGCAGCGTGATGTTGGCGGCTTTGCCAATAACAATTATGCTGATCGAGAGGCATACAGTTCTGTGCGTTCTCCTTCCTCGTCCGCGATTTTTAGTGCTTCCACTCCAGTTGGGAATTCGTACGGCCCATCGCTTTGGCAGAGCCGTGATGGTGGAAGTTTGCTTGCTGTTCAGGGCGAGATTATTCTCCGGAATGGCAACCTCCTCTTAGAAAAAAAACTGGGAGGAGTCGGTCTTAGAATTGTTGATCGCCGCACCAAAAGAAACGGTCTGTTCTTTTGATGGAGCGTTCCTACTTGCGTTCTACAATGAACGGATCAGAACGCTTATTCTCGCTTCGGATCGGTTCGGCAATTTTGCGCTGCACTATCGGTTATGCAAAGGAGGCATCGCATTCGCAACGCATGTGTCGAGTCTTGCACACCTGAGCGACCGCGCGACTCTCGATCAAGTTGGTTTGGCGCAACACCTTGCATTGGGTTATGTTATCGGCGGTAAGACTTTAGTAAGTCAAGTCTCTCGACTCGCGGCTGCTTCGACGCTCATAGCAAACACATCGGGAATCACATCGGAGCCATACTATCGTCCCAAGTATGTTGCGAAGACTCGTGCTTCAAAAACTGAAATGAGTAGAGTGGCGGATCAATTTGCCGATTCATTTCGCACTTCGGTTGCTGCGAGAGTCGCACATTCAGATGATGCCGATCTTCCGGTTTGTGCTGCGCTATCAGGTGGATTTGATACTCGAATAATTTGGTCGGCCCTGCATTCGTTAGGGAAAAGCGATACCGTGAAGGCGTTTACGCTCGGGCTTCCCGATTCAACAGATATCGAAATTGCGAGAAGCATTACAGATAAACTCGGCATTCGGCATCTCCCGATTTATTTTGACGACGACTTTTTGTCTAAGACCGCTAACTATTGGGTTGAGACCGTTGAACGGACGGAGGGCGGATACGGCATCACTTCCGCGACTACAATCCAAGCGTTCTATCAACAGCAAAAAGATTATCGATTTTTGCTTGACGGTCACGGAGGTGGACTCTATCGGCGTTTTTTCATGCGATCGAAAAAGCAGACGTTTGCAAAAGGCGCGTCTGTTTCTCAGGAGATGCTTCGAATCTTGGGGAGACCTCTGATCTCATCGCCGATCCTTTCTGAGGATATCAAAATTGCGGCCGGAGTCGAGGCCGAATTAGCGATGCGCAATTTCCTTTCCGATTTCTCCGACATAGGTGAAGTTGGTGACGTCTTGGATCACTATTATATAACTCAGGTTTCTGCAAACAAGACAGCGTTAAGCGGGAATGGGCAGCTTGCGTTTTTAGAGTTGCGTCATCCTCTATTGAATCTGGCGAGCTATGAACTGGTGCAAACAATTCCTGAGGAGCTGCGAAAGAGCAACTGGATATATAAACAAGTTGTGCAGCGCTTGTGCCCTGAGTTAGCGCAGTTTCCTCTTGACGATCAGGGATATAAAGTGCCCTATGCGGGATTCCTTTTCTTTCGTTATCCGATAAGAGGGCTGGACAAGGCGCGTGAGCTGACGAGTGTGTTACTCAAGCATCGTTTTTTGAATAACTCCCGTTCGCACCACCCGCTAATCAAGCCGACCGATATCTTAATGCGGCATCTTCCCGTTCTCCTGACAACTCTGGAGGACAAGAAACATGCAGTGCAAGATTTTGTCGATGAAGCTGCACTACAGCAGGCAATTACAAGCTTGCGATCGGGCAACACCACAGATTTAAATGCAATAGTTCAGCTTGTCGATTTAGCCATCCTTCTCTCCTATTTCAAGCTTTGATAGCGTGTGCGAAAAGAGAATGCACTTCTTTTTTCCAAGCGATTTCACAGGCTCGGTAAAAAAAGTGCCGGTGAAAAATTGGCAGAAAGCAGCGAAACCTTGCTTATATTTGTCCGTCTATTACTTTAGCATAATGGCAAAAAAAACCGTTCGTCGCTCTTCTGGCTCAAAACCGAAGGCTAAGCCTTCCCTAGAATTTCACTTCCTAAAAACACAGTCCTACCGGACTTATCACGTCGACGGCGCGTTCGGGGGTCTTACTCCTCGTGGTGGTATCTACATCGAATTCTATGTCGAACGGCTGCCAACTCCTAATTTGCTGAGACAGGAAATGAATGAGGACGGTACACTCGGCAACATCCTCGCAACAGAGAGCAAGCACGGAGTGATTCGCGAAATTGAATGCGGCGTGGCCTTAGATCTGACAACAGCGGAGGCGCTTCAGGAGTGGCTCGGTAATCGAATCACTGAGCTTCGTGGCCTTCGGGACGAGGGGAAGATTGGACAAATACCGACAAAGAGGGTTCAACGCTAGATGGGTTACTTTGAAGAAGATATACTGACACCTACGGTGAGCGGGACGCAAAGCAAAGAGTCTTCGTTCGTACGGGAGGCGAGCACCAGTCAGTTTGGCGGGGACTATCGTATTGGCACGTCCAAAGTAGGCAATATTTACGGTGGTCGTGGTGCAGCCTTTTCCGCAGTTGCCGAAAATAAACTTCGATGGAAATCTACTACTCCTGTTCCTGATACTGCTATAACACGCCAGCCTTCGATAGGCACTCTCCTGCTGCTTCAGGATGAGCCATTCCTGCTTGGCGATTTTGAGGGTAAGAAAATTATCACGCATAACCAGTGGTCGCTGATCGGGATAGGCGAGACGGTGGAAGAAGCGATCGAAGCTCTAATAGAAGAGGCTGAGGACGTTGCTGAATTCTACATCACCCAATCGGACGATTCTCTGACTGTCGAAGCGATCGCCTTAAAACGTTTTCTCGAAAGGCTTACAGCTTAATGGCGGTTCGCGAGCGTGCCGTTATCGCGGCCTCCTTAAATAGAAAAGGTTTTGCACTCAATCCGGGGAAGCCAAATCCCGACCATGCTTACTATCATTTTCAGCATCCCGGCCTGACGACTGCTGTTTTTACCAAGCTCTCTCGCGGCAAAGAGTACAAGAATTATGGAGATGATCTCCTGGCCCGAATGACAAAACAGCTTAAGCTGACGACTAAGGAGTTGCTTCAATTAATTGATTGCACGATGGATGGTGATCAATATCTTAAGGTTCTGATCAAACGCGGAGTGATTGATGCGGAGAAGCTTCTGCAGAAGAAATCAGGAGATAAGAAATAAGGGGTTGTTAAAGCAAGTAAAACAATGGCAAAAACAGAGAAAAAACAGACGGGTAATCGTTTCATCGAAACAGATTCTACGATGTTCTCGATCAAATACCCTGAGGATATGACCGAGGAGGAGCGTAAGGAGAGCGAAGCGATCGTTGCGCAATATAAAGCCGAGAATCCCGAGGCCGTTGCTGATCCCGAGACTGATTCTGAAATCGAGACTGATTCCGAACCCGCGAAATAAGTTTGTATTCCCCGTACATTTGTGACGGGCATAGTTGTCTCGGATTTTCGTATATTTGGTCAGTGATGATTAAAGTTGAGCTCGGGATGAGCTGTGTTAGTGAGTAACCTCTTCGTGTAGGGCAATAGATGAAACAAAAGAAGTCTGAAATTTCTAATGGCGCTGTGCGCGGTCGTGCAATCGATTCGAGTCGTCGAAAATTTTTGAAGCAGGGGCTTATGTTTGGTGCTGTTGCGGCTACGTATTCGGTCGTTTCATTGACAGATCTTGGCTGCCATAGCTCGACCAATCCCGTGGGCCCGAATGACTATCATCTTGATTATTATGGTGGTCCGTTGAAATACTAAGCGAATGTTTTGGGCGTGAAAAAAGCGCATGATCGCTCAGTGAAAAAATCGGATGCTGTGCGTCGGATCATCATTCGGCGTGTAGATTTTCTTGGCGACCTGGTTCTATCGCTGCCTGTCGTTCGCGCAATCGCTACAAACTTCCCTCGTGCGAAAGTGACGCTGATGGTAAAGCCGGAACATCAGTATATGTTCGATCAATTGCATCTTGACCGATTTGTCGCACCGGCTACGCTCGCTCAGTTCAAGAAGCAAGCCCTTCACTATGATCGTGCGTTCAACATAGAATATTTTCCTCCGCCCGAAATCGCCAAAGCACTTGCCGCCAATCCTGCATTATCCCGAGTTGCGATTTCAGGTATCTATCACGTCAACGCCACGCATGGCACTACGCGACAGCATGTTGTTCGCCATTTTTTCGATGGCTTGCGCTTGCTCGGACTCGCTGTTCCTCGGAGTGCGATTCCGGTGATCACAGTTTCGAATGATTGGGAGCGGTCGGTGGATGCGTGGTTTTCGGAGAACGATAGAGTACCTGGCCGTCCTCTTCGTGTTGGACTACACATCGGAAGCCGAAACACAACCAAGTGTTGGCCGCTCGAGCGATATCTTCGCATTGCAAAATGGCTGCGCGATGAGTTCGAGGCAACGTTGTATTTTATTGGCTCGGGCAGCGAACGTGAAGGATTGGAAACAATCATCGGCGGGCTCACTGCGAAGCCTTCGCCGAGTATCAAGATTGTCCACGATCAACCGCTTCCGGTTTTAACTGCGATTCTTTCGCGACTCGATCTTGTCATCGGCAACGATTCGGGTGTTTCGCATCTCGCTGCAGCCGCGCGAACTCCAACAGTCTCGATCTTCGGTCCGACCTCACCGATCACTTGGCGCCCAGCCGGCAAGCGCTCGATCGTCGTGTATAGTAGTAAGCAGCCGAAACAAAATACAAAAACGGAAGTGCATCCGAGCTTCGCTGGACTATCTGTCGAGCAAGTGCGATCGGGCGTGTCGCTTGCATTGCAACTTCATATCAATCGAATTCGCTTTGATGCTCTCGATCACTTGCGGCTTGCATCAAATCTTCATCACGCAAGAACGCGTGGTGGTATCGTCCTCAAACGAGGTGTGCAAGGTCCGTCGTGCATGGTGAATGCAGGCTGGTCGAATGTAAAGCGCATTCTTGCAACAGTCGAACGCACCGGTTCGTATGCAAAAACAATCGAACTGCACCCTGACGCATCTCCGCTCCTTGACCTGCTACTGCTTCACCGGCTCATTCTGCAAGGGAGAGGGCGTGTGCGGTGAGTCCCGCGCTAACTTTGCGGTCTAAGTTCTTGGGTGGAATTTTACTCGCATGCTTCATGGTTCATTTTCAGCATCGTTTTTACTTCGGTCAACTTTATGCTTATGTTACGTCTTCGTTTAATTGCTTTGGTCGTGTTGGTTGTGCTTGCATCGGTTTCCGGCTTGCCTGCACAGTGGGTTTCGATCGCTCCTAATTTGATCGGTACCGGTCCGCACCAGAATTCGGGTGCGATGCTCTATCAGGATGGCGTTGCGTGGGCCGGGTTGTATCAGCTATTTAAATCAACCGACAAAGGCCAAAGTTGGCAGGTTGTTTCGACATTTCCATCGCTTGGTACAAACACGATTCATGGCATCGTGTTTTATGATCGGAATACAGGGTTTGTCTGCACCGACGTCGGCCTCTATCTGACGCACGATCAGGGTGTGACGTGGAAACAATTTTACGGTACTACGACTGTCTTCACCGGTGCGTTCTGCGGCAATTCAACTTCGTTCGCGGCGGGTGTCTATAATGTCGGCGCGGTTGTGACGACGGATGATGGCGCACACTTCACTGAACATGCGATCGGACGAGTCGCAAAAGATTTTTTCTGCAGCACACCCGGACAAATTACCGCATTCATCGAGAGTGTGACGGATAGTCATATTGCGACTACGACCGATTACGGCGTGACGTGGACGGAGAAGTCAGGTCTGATGGATCCGGACTCGCATGCGTTCGGCGTCACAGCGTGTGACGATCAGACGATCTACGGCATCAACGAAGAAGGCGGCAACTACACGTCGAACAATCTATCGGAGATTTTCAAGACAACAGATGGTGGTGGAACGTGGACATCCATCAAGCAGACGTCGCTTGCAACGATGTCTGGTTGCGTGTTGATTACGCCCGGCGCGATTTATGTACCTGCTCGGTCAGGAGGGATTTTGCAATCTGTTGATCAAGGTAAAACGTGGACGACGATTACGGGCCCGAATGTCCCGATCGACTCGCGCGATCTGATTGCGATCGATGATACGATTCTTCTTGCGGCGGATGTGGATGGTACGATCTGGCGTGCGATCAATCCTGCGGGTCGCGGAAATTTTTCTTCTGGTTCGAGTACACTTAACGTTACGACGTCGAATGAGCGCAATGATAGCGTCGGCGGTACGGTCAAAGTGCCAATTAATTTTACGCGCAACGGTGTGCTCTCGTCACTCGATTTTCTTTTGCACTTCGAATATTATCAGGGCCTGACGTATCTCGGCTCATTCACGACTGGTGGCAAGCAGATTGATGTTGCGAACTCGACGACGAAAGGTCGCTCGCAACTTCATCTCGACGCGGCTGATCTTCCGGCGAGTGGTCCATCGCTTGTGGGGTATTCGTTGTTCAAACTTTATATCGGTGAGGGTGGGTGCGCAAAAGTCTGGTATGATTCGCTACAATTCGCGACGCCACCGAGCGCATGTTTTAGTTACGCCATTGACTCGGCGAACTCGATCGTCTGCTCGAATCAGACGTTGCGTCAGGCAGTCAGCAAGTCGTTAGCACAGTTTGCGAATAGCTTCACGCTCTCGCCAAATCCAGTTAACAACTCGACAACGCTGCATTCATCGATCTATTCAGGAATGCTGAACGTGCGAATCGTGAACACACTTGGAGCAACCGTCTCCGAATCGCTCGCACGCGTCGATTCGCACGCACCAATGCAACTCCACTTCGATGGACTACCAGCCGGAGAATATTTCCTTCGAGTAGAAGGCGAAGGAGTGCATGAGACGATGTCGGTGATTCGTATGCGGTAGATGCTTGCACTCCGGCAAGGTCTTATTAGTAGATCGGGATTCTCCAGAGAAATCGTCCGAGGACGTTTGGCTGTTGAATCGCTTGCGTGGTAACCGACTGATCCGTGTGATAGTCGAAATCGAACAAGAGGGCGCGTGCACCGTTGAAGTTTGCAAACGTCGAGAACGGGACTTCGATCGAGTAGTCGGCGTCGAGCGGATTGTTCAGTGCGTTTCCACCGTACCGGAAAGTAATATCACGGTAACCCGCAGTGAGTTTTAATTTCGAAGCACTCAATGTAGAGCCATACTCCAAACTCAAGGAGCGTATCACGCTACTTAAGCTCGACGATCCAAATAAATTATTCAGCAACGTACTCGTAAGTGAGGAAGAGATTGCCTGCGAGGCTTTTGCAAGTGCTGTCGATTGCTGCGCCGGATCAAGTTCGTTCTTGAATTTATTCGAGATGAGATAGTAGATCACATCTTCCTGCACTTCCGCTTGTGTGCCTGGCCTTAACACGAAATTGCCACCCGGTGCATCCTGATCATAGAGCTGCATGATCAGCGTTGGTTCATTTTTCGTACCTGTGATCAGCAATCGGACTTTGACTTCGGTGCCTTGTTTCGAAGGGCTGTCATGCGGTCCTACATATTCGGCGGTGATGTTTAGCTCCGGGTTGGTCGCATCATCACGAAACGTAAGTGAGCCGGTAGCGTTAAAATTTTTATAGAAGCTATAGCTCGAGTTCTCCGTGACTTGCAAGACACCGTTGATCACATAGGGACCGAAGCTTTCTCGCCGAATCCGGAGTGGCAGATCGGATCGGAGCTGCGCTCGAAGTTGCTCCCCGAGCAATCCGTAGAGTCGGTTCATCGTAATCACGATCCACGAATCACCTTCGATAGCAAGGTCGAGTCGAAATCGCATCCTATCCATAAAACTCGGAGTGTTTGTTTCTGCGATAATACCTTGTGCGAGCGCCTCGTTCGAGCTATCGCGCATTGCGAGCTCATTCTCTTCGAGATAAATATTTTGTGCTCTACGCGGAAACAGGACGGAATCGACGGAGCTAGTATCCCCATCGCGTGCAACTAATAAAGCTCGTGCCGCGAGCAACTGTCTTGAGGCTTGTGTCGTATCGCCAGTGATCAGCGTGTCATCGAGGCTGATGGTTCGATAGACAACACCATCCGTACTGGAAATGCCATCGGAGGTTTCCGATTGCGGAATCACCAGTGAGGATTGCAGAATCGTGACGCTACCGTCGAGCAATGGAGCCGTAGGCGGCCCGATGAAACGGAGCGGACCATTCGTGCCTATCGCAAGCGGGCCGTAAATCACTTTGATTACGGATCGCGATGCATTGCTAAGCACAGTGAGCCGACTTGCATTTACATTCAGATTGAACGTATCGAGTGCGAAACCCTTGAACTTTAGATATCCGTCGATCGTGGCCGAGCCGTTTGGATCATCGCTTGCGATGTTGCGCAACCGAATGCCGGTGAGGTTGAGTCGTTCGTCTGCAAACGAAAGTGCTCCGTCGAAATCGTAGAAAATATTATTTGCCGTCAATCGAAATTCGCCTTTCTCCACTTTGGCGTCGCCATGGAGCTTGATGTGCTCTTGTGTTCCATCCATCGCGAATTGAATTTCACCGATGCCTGTGAGTTGATCGAAGTTCGGAAGAAACGGTCCGGCGATATCGATCGGGAAATGATGCGCGGTGAGTCTTGCCGAAAGTGGCCGTTTATATATGCGGGCACTATCGGCGGCATAATTCGGTCCGCGGGCAAAGCTAAAAAGTAGTGGAATACTGTCGATATCGACCGACATCTGATTGCCGATCGAAAAATTCGTCCCAGGATTATCTATGCCATATTGAATTGTATCAACGTGCATTCCGATCTTGCCGCGCAGCGTGTGATTTGTGTAGGTCACATTAGCAAAACAGGTATCGAGCGTGAGCCCTTCGTATTTCAATCTTCCGATCCGCGTTACAACCGTAAACTCCGGATTCTGCAAGGTGCCTTTCATCTCCGCATTCAGCATCTGCACTTTGCCATCTAAGTGCCTAAAAAGCGAAGAGGACATCGTGGGTGGCAGTAATTGTGGGATCTCATTCAATCGAAGATTCGGAACGTTGACGAACGCATAGACGATCGAATCACCACGCAGCAAACCGCCGAGCCGAATGCGCTGTGCGAAGCTGCCGTTCAGATCACCGGGTTGTGGCTTGATCATACTTAGCGTATCGACGCGAATTTCTCCGGATTGCGTTAGTGTGATCTTTGCTGGCTTTTCATTGAACCATCTGTACCGATCGTGCAGCGAGAGTCGTAATGTGTCAAGGGCAAACACATATTGATTTTGGGGAAGCTCCGCCCGCCCGACGAGTTTGATTGCGTAGCCGGTTCCCATGGTGGTCGCAACATCAAAGCGTAGTTTACGGTCAGTATAATCTACACCAATATCCGAATGATACAGCAGCGACGAGCCAATACGTGTTGTCGAATCGGCTTTGAAATTTATATGCGCGTTCAGATTCCGAAGTATCGTCTTCGGATCGGTCGTGAGATGATCGAACTCCAGACTGAAGGTGACGGGCGTAAGCTGAAGGCGAGTTGCCGAACCGGAAGGAAGCTTCGGGTGACCTGCGGAGTCGGTTGGTGCTATCAGAGTGGAATCCTCGGCGATATTGCGCTTGCGAAAAAGGAAGGAGCTTAGCTTACCCTTCATGCCAACGTTCAATGCGTTCTCCGCGCAACCGACTACGCGGCCATCGATAATTCCATTGCCGAGCAGCATGACCTTCGGAAAAAATACGGATAGCGGTCGAAGATCTTTTAGGACGAGGGCATAATTAAAGTCTATCGAATCACAAGAAGCCGTGCTAACTTGTGCGACCGTGTTCTGCAACGAGTCGGTAGGAAAGTCGCGATTCGTAATCGCGTCAATGAGCGTTGTAAATCGAGAAGGAACAACATCGATGAGATCGACAAGCCCATATTTTCCCTGAATATCAATATCCGCGAGATCACTGCGCAATTGCAGCGAATCCAACCCCGAAGTTCCGAGCGGGGCAATGTGGATGTTGGCGGTGACGTCATTGAAATGCTGCTTCGCAAGGATCATGTTCGACAGCTTCGCACTGATCGTACCTGAGATCTCTTCGAGATCAAGCCCTTTGCCTGTGACATTAGCGTCCGCACTGAGCTTCACAGGGCTCGACCCGAGTGATGTCACGTAATTGTGCAATGGCAGGTCAATCACAGATCCTTGGAATGTGTAGGCCGGAGACTTCGGGCCGATCTCGATCGAGGCATGCTCTATATTTACAGCCATTCCATCAGCGAGTGATCCCTTCAGATGATCAGTAGTTGCGACGCTGCCTGATAGCGAGCCGGTGCCTTGCAGAGCGGTGACTGCATACTTTTGAAATTTGGATGGAGCAGTAACCGAGAAACCGAATCTCGTGCTCATCGTATGAGGATCGGTGCCTTTCCCTTCAAGATTCAGGGCGGCATTTATATCGCTCGCCATGGTTGGGTTGTTTAGTATCGGAGCAAGATTCAAGTGCTCCGTCTGGACCTTTGCAGTATAGACCATGAGCTTTGGTCGGAGGTCCAGCTTTGCTTCTCCGGAGGCATTTCCGTTGTCGCTGTGTACATCGAAGATAGCTGTAAAAACTTCCGGCTCGCCGACAAAATGCAACGATGGAATTGTGATCGTCCCGAAATTCTTTATGTCAGGCAGATTCAACCCCGGCAAATACGTCCGGAACGTCGCATCGTTGATCGCGGTAGATTTCAGCATTAGGTCCATGCTAAAATTCTGCGGTTGATCGAGATGATAGACGCCGCCTTTTATCGCGAGCACATTACGCCCACCAAAATCGAGATTGAGTCGCGAAACATTTAGCTTTCCAAATTCGCCATCCGCGACGAGATCGAGACCGAAGATGCCTCGCATGAAGCGAAGATCGGGAATGAACATCCGAAGATCGCGAGCACTGAGCTGCGTCGCTTTTAGCTTGAGTGCAGTGCGGCTTGTCTTCATTGCTCCGAGCGAATCACCATGCAGAATACTTGCCGGTGCAAGATCGACCGCAAACCGCAAGTCCGATTGATCGGTGAGAATTCTGCCTTCCTCGATTTTGGCATTCTTGCCATCCATCTTTAAAGAAAGTTCAAGATCATGCAAGACCAGGCCACTCTTCAACTCACGAAGATCGAGATGTCCAATTCGTACGGATTGACTTTTCTCTCCTCGCACGGAGCCATTCGCATAGAGATTAAGGTTGCGAATATCCAAGTTGGACCAGTTCAACGTGTTCAGCTTCACTCCGGCAACTTCTGTCGGAAGCGACTCTGAATGCGAAGTGTCCGTATAGTCGTGTACGATCAATTCACCATTTTGAATCTGTAACTTCTGCAATTCGATCTTCAGATCGAAGGGAGTGTTTGGGGCAGATGGTGCGGTCGGCTTAATAAAACGGTCGATATTCCACAGCGAATCTCCGTTATATTTTAGTAGCGCAATTTGAGGGTGATACAGAACAAGCGATGATATGCCAATCGTCTGACTTCGTAGATATCCTAAAATCGAATAGCGTGCAAGGAGTTGATCTGCACGGACGAGGTCGATCGAATCGTAGGCGGTGCCGGTATGCAATCGCAGGTGCACATCCTTTAGCACAAAGCCTGTGAAGAGATTACCGCTCATGGACGAGGACGTGAGCGTTGCGTTCGTAGAACTTGCAACGATGCCCTCTATTTGTGAAAGTACGATATTGCGCGCCCACTTGGTTTGCGAGAACGCAACAACCAGCAGCAGGAGAATGATGATCACCACCCCCACCCACTTGAAGAATTTTGTTGCTCGTTCTATGAAGTGGTGCACAAAAATACTAATTGCATACAGCTAAATTCGCCCATTGGATTATCGTGAACCGGGCGCGTACCGTTCGAGAATAGTCTCGACAATGCCGGTAGTTGACAGGCCTTCTATGAAGGGGAGAGGAAGTACTTGCCCTCCGTTGCGCTCGACCGTTTCGCGGCCGACCATGTTCTCAACGCTCCAGTCGCCACCCTTTACAAGCACATCCGGAATCAAAAATTCGATGAGATCGAGTGGCGTATCGGTGTCAAATATCGCAACAGCATCCGTCGGCTTTAAGGCCGCAAGCAGGAGTGCGCGGTCGTGCTCTGTTTGTACCGGTCGCATCGGGCCTTTTAATCGTCTGACAGATTCGTCGGAGTTCAGACCGATGAGCAATGCATCGCCGAGTCTTCGAGCTTCGAGTAAATAACTAACGTGTCCTGCGTGCACAATATCAAAGACTCCATTCGTAAAAACGAGTCGTCGATTTTCATGACGTAAGTTCAGACGCCAATCGGCTAATGCTCGCCTGTCGGATTCATCCCGAAATAGAAATATCGGAGCGGAGTTCAATAGTTTTAATCATATAAACCTCACGAACGCAGCACTGAAATTTTCAGGCAGCTTCTGTCGCAATATCTTCTAACAAGGCAGCCATGAGTTGTTCTTGATAGATCGGTACGATCCCAAGCTCTTCGATCACAAGCCCAGCGGCACGGTTCGCCATGACCGCTGATTCGCGAACGCTTAGGCCACAAGCCATGCAGACTGCAAGCGTTGCAATCACGGTATCGCCCGCACCACTCACATCTGCGACTTGTCTTGCGCGTGTGGGAATTCCAAACGACTCCCGCTCACCTCGCTCGAAAAGCAGCATTCCTTTTTCACCTAAGGTCAGCAATACATTCTCTGCGCTTAGGCCATCAAGTAGTTTTTGTCCTGCATCTGCTATCTCGACTGGTGAGTGCAAATGTGTGCCGAGCGCGTCCTCAACTTCTTTCCGATTTGGTTTGAAAACCGTAGCTCCTTTGTATTCGAAAAAATTCTGAAACTTTGGATCGACCAGCACAGGAATATTGTGGCTTTTACCAAAGCCGATCACTCGACGAATCAGCGAAGCGGTAATTACTCCTTTATTGTAATCCTCGAGAATAATGCCGTGCAAGTCATTGCTCATTCCTTCAAGCATTCTGAGCATCGTATCTTCAATGCGAGCGGAGATGTTCGTCTTGCTTTCATGATCTATCCGCAACATTTGCTGGCTTCCTGCGACAAGTCGTGTCTTGACAGTCGTCCGTCTTTCCGGATCCGTTAGAATTCCTTCGAGTGGGAAATGCATTGCCGCAAAAAGGCTGCGAAGCAATTCACCGGATGCATCGTTACCGACAACTCCAAACATGATCGGTGTCGCACCGAGTCCGTGAATGTTGTGACCAACATTTGCCGCACCACCAAGTCTGTCTTGCTCCCGTTCGATCTCAAGTACCGGCACCGGCGCTTCCGGAGATATTCTCGAAACCGTACCAAACTGATATCTATCGAGCATCAGATCACCAATGACCGCGATGCGCGACGAACGGAATGCCTTTGGAAGTGCCTCTAATTGGTCTGGACTCAAGTTGAGCATGCAAACGTGATTCAACCGGCCCCGATTCAGGGCATGAAGTAAGCTTATCTCATTGGCCAACAGCCAGCAAATGAAGAAAATTGCCTATTTTGCCGAGTTTAACCGAGCCCTGTAGTAGCAAGGTCGGCTTGGGTGTGAGCCAGACCGTCGCTCATACTGGGAGGGTGGAAGTGGGAATGTAGTCGGAGACAGCGAACGCGTTTGAATTGCGTTCGGACCACTATACTCGATTTTTGCTTAAGTATGTACGCGAATATCTTTGAATTTCGCTCAAAAATCACGTTTCGACTGCTCTTCGAAAAGCCAGCGAGGGAAGTATTTACGCACGGCGTACGTTAGCCGAATTCACCTTACATGGGCCGAAGGACGGTTTGGCCACGGAAAGAGGGTGAAGGAAAACTGGAA
>JBDTCS010000186.1:0-8103 GCA_039923455.1 Kapaibacterium sp. (SeqCode)
CGACGAGGGTCCAAATGCGCAATTGTGTGATCGAGAGTTCGGGATGCTCTTGCATCAACTCCATCATTGTCTCTGCCTCTTGGTTACCGATCACTTGAAATGTCATTTTTGTCCGTTGTCGATTTGAACGTGCACAAAGATGGCGCATGAGGGTATTCCTGTCGTTACTAGAATAGTACTCTAATTGAGGAGGTGATGGAGTAGCCCGAAAAACATGGCCTCGGGATTTGGGAGAAACTTCTGCAGGAGAAACTTCTGTAGGAGAAACTTCTTCAGGAAGGCTTCACGTTGGCACCTGACTGTGAGAATACTTATCGTTGGTACCGCATTCCCGCTGCGTGGTGGGATCGCGCATTATGTTTCGTTGCTCTATAAGACGCTCGTCGAGCGCGGACATGACGTGCGCATTATTTCTTTTTCGCGGCAATATCCCAAGCTTCTTTTTCCAGGCAAGACGCAGGACGAAGCAGGGGAGACGACGATTCCGCTAGCGAGTGAGCCTGTGATCGATTCCGTGAATCCACTCACTTGGATCAAAGCCGGAAAGCTCGCTGCGAGTTATGCGCCCGATCTCCTCATCTTCAAATTTTGGCTTCCGTTTTTTGCGCCTGCGTATGGTGTGATCGCACGCACTGCCAAACGCATCACTCGCAAGATGGGGAAGGAATGCAAAGTGATCTTCATCGCCGATAATGTGATCCCACATGAAAAGCGACCGGGCGATCGGGCATTCACAAAGTTTGCTTTTAAGTATGTTGATTGGTTCATCGTGCAATCGGATGCAGTCGAGCGTGATCTTCTGACTGTTAGTCCGAAAGCCAAATACATTAAGCTGCCGCATCCGATCTACGAAATCTTTGGTGCGAGAGAGGATCGATCCAATGTTCGAAAGCAACTCGGCATTCCCGATGATGCGCCTGCGATTCTTTTCTTCGGATATATTCGCAAATACAAAGGCCTCGATATTCTTTTGCGAGCGATGCCAGCCTTGATCGAGAAGTTGCCTGAGATACGACTAATTGTTGCCGGAGAGTTCTATGGTGATCGCGAGGAATACGAATCGCTGATCAAAGAGCTGAAGATTCCGGCAAAGAATCTAGTGCTTGCGACTGACTATATAGCGAACGAAGAAGTCGCGAAGTATTTTACCGCTTCGAATGTTGTCGTATTGCCGTATCGAAGCGCGACGCAGTCGGGCATTGTTCAGATCGCGTATAATTTTGATGTTCCCGTTATCTCGACCGATGTCGGTGGGCTTGCCGAAGTTGTGATCGATGGCAAGTGCGGCATTGTTGTCGAACGAGCTGAGCCAGCGCTGATCGCACAAGCGGTACTCAAGTTTTTTTCCGAATCGCTCGAGCAGAAATTCACCGAAGGTGTTCGCGATGAGAAGAAAAAATATTCGTGGGCAGGATTCGTCGAAGGCATCGAACAAGTCATGAAACGGTAGTCAATCAAA
Organism: Kapaibacterium sp. (SeqCode); assembly: GCA_039923455.1. Lineage (GTDB taxonomy): Bacteria > Bacteroidota > Ignavibacteria > Palsa-1295 > Palsa-1295 > JBDTCS01. The sequence continues at coordinate 1,460 of JBDTCS010000186.1, forward strand.
AGCGCATGTCGATCGAACTCGGGAAGCCGGCCGATTATGGCCAATATATTTTGCAGCGTCGTTATGAACTTGCTGTCAAGCATGCTGGTGAAGCGATGTCGTCCGGCGGACTCTATCTCGATGTCGGTTGCGGCAACGGTGCACAGACCGTGCTCTTTGCAAAACATTTTACAACATGGATCGGCATTGATGTAGAGGAAGCTCGTCTGCAGGAATTTCGTAATGAGCTTGCTCGCACGGAATACGAAGCCGGAAATATTCCGCACGAGATCGAGATCTATAATGGTGATGCGATACCACTCGCGAACGGCACCGTTGATTTCTTAAGTTGCATCGAAGTGATCGAGCATACCACGAATGATTCGGCAACGATCGCCGAGCTGTTTCGAGTGTTGAAGCCGGGCGGCACAGCGTTTATCACGGTGCCGAACAAGTGGTGGGTATTCGAGACGCACGGGGCGAATCTTCCGCTGCTTCCGTGGAACCGGGTACCGTTTTTCTCGTGGCTACCAAAGCCGATACACTCGAAATTTGCGAAAGCCAGAATTTATCGTCGCAAAGAGATCGTTGGATTGTTGGAGGCTGCGGGCTTTGAAACACGCGCGACTGCGTTTGTCACTGCACCGATGGATATGATCAAGAATGAAAAGCTGCAACGCAAAGTGCGCAATATGCTTTTTCGTGAAAACTCAACCACCGTGCCGATGCTCGCTACATCTGTTATGATCGTCGCAACAAAACCGATTCACTAATTTTTCTCACCGCATTCTTCTCATGGCATCTTTAGCACCAGCGACGCAAGCACGACTAAAAATTCTCGAAACGCTGAAGAGCGTTACCGAAGGTACGCGATATTATTTCGGCTATCAATTCGGTCTCGGCAAAGAATATATCGTGCCGTATCTCAAAGCGAATGGTGTCGAGTTTAAGGGTAAAGCTGTCTGCGAAATCGGTTGCGGTGAAGGCGGTGTCCTTGCTGCGATTGCGGATGAAGGCGTTCGGTCTGTGCTCGGTATCGACATTCGTCAAGAGGCGATTGATCGTGCTGTCGCGCTATTCGATCATCTTGGTATCAATCCCGAACACGGCATCGAAACAGAATTTGATCTGCATAACATCACTGCCGATGGAGCGCCTCCGAAGTGGAAAGAGAAATTCGATTTCGTCACGCTGCGTGATGTGATCGAGCATCTCGACGAGACCGAAATATCGCTGCGCAACGTGATGGAATTTCTAAAGCCGGGCGGATATCTCTACATCGTGTTCCCGCCATATTATTCACCATTCGGTGCGCATCAACATTTACTCAAGACACTTTGGGGAAAGCTTCCTTGGTTGCAAATGCTTCCGAACACGATCTTCAATCCACTCACGAGCAAAGCAGTGCATGAGATAGATATCGAAGAGGTTTCGCGATTGCGTGAGATACGTCTTACCATCAAGAAATTCAAAACTGCTGCCAAGCGAGCGGGTCTGGAGTTGAAAGATGAGCAGTTGTATCTCTTGCGTCCGGTCTTCAAAATGAAATTTGGTATCAATCCGATTCGTGGTAACTTTCTAAAACACCTCCCTGGTTTGCGAGAGCTCGGCGCACTCGAGGCTTCGTACCTATTGCAGAAGCCCCGATAAACTTTTTAGCGAACGATCACTTTTCCCTTCATTGTCGGGTGGATCGTGCAAACATATCCGAAGGTGCCGGCGGTTGTAAATATATAGGCAAATTGCTGATTCGTACGAGCATGCTTGGTGCAAAGTCTGCTTACGTCGGTGATTATTTTCCTCTCATCACCTCTCAATCCACAATTTCTTAGTATATTTCGGATAATTCTACGTTGATTGTTGGCATGATCTTCGCTCATAAGCCGACTGTGTGTTCGATTTCAGATTTTCCAGCCATGAAATATTCCAATATTGTTTTCGCGAGTTGCCTTGTGATCATTGCCGGACTTGGTTCGCAGGCCGCGAATGCACAGGGTTCTGATCCGTATATTCATTCGGGTTCGATCGGAACTTCGAGTCCTACGCAGACGCCTTCGCAATATCAGAGCTATGATGTTCGACCGTTTGCGGCACTCACTGTTCGCGAATGGATTGGCAGAAAGTTCATTTTTCTTCCGGTTGATAAGGCCGCGCGAACCTATGCCTACGGAGATTTTCATCCGGCGCTCGCGTATCAAAAATATGTTGGTCGCACAGCAACGGTTTCTGAGATCACCGGACAAGAATACGGTGCCGACAACGATCATCCTTCGTCCATTCATCTTGTGATGGATGATAATGGTGAGCGAGTTGCAACGAGTTGTAACTGTCCGGCTTCGCAACTCACGCTGAGCGGGCTCGGACTTGTTTCGGATATTGATAACGCTCGCACAAAGTGGCTCGGAAAAACGCTGTATCTCAATACCAAAACTGCCGCGGAACTTCAGGCCTACGATGCCAGTCGTGATGAATCGACACCAGTGCATGTCAAGAAATTTTCCGCGGTCCGAGTGACTGCGATCGTCGCGGGATATTCCTCACTTTCTCCGGTGCGTTTTATTCTTCGCACTCCCGAGGGTGTCGAAGCGTATCTCGATGTGAACGTTAGCAATACAAATGCCGGTGCGACCTCTTCGCTATTTCGCGTCGAGGATAAATTCCTCACGGATGATCCGCACGCTGCACACAACTGGCCGAAGAAAGTGTGGGATGCGATCGAAGAATCGTCCATCTTCAAAGGCATGACCACCGAGCAAGCACGCATGAGTTGGGGCGAACCAAATGTGATCGGTAACTCGACTTCGACTGCGGGCAGGGAAGAGAGTTGGAGCTACTCTTCGGGATCAAAACTTGTATTCACGAACGGAATTCTCACGACTGTTCAAAACTAATTCTTTTCTCGGCACGTGTTTATCGAAAAATCGAAGTCACGCATTTCAAAAGCCACACCGTTCGTGTGGCTTCTGTTTTCGCTCGCGCTTGCACTCATCATCAGTGCGTGCGGATCAAGTCAGAAAACAGTGGCAACAAAAGTGATCGACAGTATTCCGATCATCGTCCCGATTCCGCATGTTGCCTCAGAGCTTGCGCTCAACATTGCCTATCCGCCTGCCGGAATGATGCGCCCAAGTGTCGATTCGAATTTTGTTTTTGGAACGCTCGGCACGAGTGGCTCGCTGACGATCAACGGTAATCCTGTTCGAGTTGCGGCTAACGGTGCTTTCCTCGCATTTCTTCCGATGCCGAAAGATGGCAAATACAAATTTGTTGCGCATAGCGCTGATGCAGTCGATAGCACAGAGGTGGCGTATGTTATGCCGAGCAATCGGACGCTCACGGGAAGTGTGACCGATAGCGGGCGACTTGCGATTGTGCCGAGTAAACAAGCAGTGACTTCGCAGCCACGCGCGCATATCGTTGCTGGGAGCGATACGTTACAGACCGGTTCGGATGCTGCCGCGGTTTCGCCGGTGCTCGGAGGTGATCGGAAGTGGTCGCTGCCGAATAATGCCAAGATCAGAATTCTCGCGAAGCAAGGACACGATCTACTTGTGCGCATTGGCAATGATTCCGGATGGATCGCCGACACAAACGTGCATCTTGATACGCTTCCGATCACGAACAGATCCACCAGTTCCGGAACGCATGTTGGCGTATTCCACACAGAGATGGCCACACCGAATGTGCATGTCGAGGCCGGTTATCTCGATTTGCGAATGGATGTAAAGTTTGCGCCATTCCTCATTGCCGATCAAGCGAACCTGTTACGCATCACCATCTATAGTGCGTTGCACCGACCAGAGGCTTTCGATTTCGCCTCGACCGCGGCGCGGATCAAACTTATTTCTGACAAAGCCGTTGCGGGTGGTGTCGAATATTCTGTTTGGCTTCGCACATTGCCGTGGGGCTACAAAGCATTTTATGAATCGGATGGGACGCTCGTCGTCCGGATTCGTAAACAGCCCATGATCGATACGAGCAATGTGTTCTCGGGATTGCGAATCGCGGTTGACCCGGGACATCCACCGGCGGGAGCATTTGGTCCGTCCGGACTGACGGAAGCAGAAGCGAATCTTGCGCTCGCACTTCGCATTCAAAAATTACTCGAAGCCCGTGGTGCGCATGTGATCATGACGCACACAACACTCAAAGGCAGAAAGAGTAGTACGAATGCGACGATCGAGTTACATGCGCGAACACAAATGGCTGTCGATTCCAATGCGGATATTTTGCTCTCCGTGCATAACAACGCATTCCCCGAGGGCACGAATCCGTTCACCAATTACGGATCAACAACATACTACTATCACAATTTTAGTGCTGATCTGGCCGCTACTCTTATTCAAGCAATCGATAGCGTCACACAAATTCCAAACAAAGGTGCACGAACGAAGAGCTTAGCATTGTGTCGTCCAACATGGATGCCATCGGTGCTCACCGAATCGCTCTACTTAATGTTTCCCGAACAAGAAGCCGCACTGCGCGATAGCAACTTCCTCGACCGCTTAGCCCAAGCTCACATTCGCGGTTTAGAAAAATTCTTGATCGGAAGAGTCCGAGATTAGTGGAGCATTGATTCGTGGAGTTGTTTTCCTTTGCGAATGGAAAGATGTGCCCATCCATTGCGGTTTGCTTTTTCTTTAAACGAGTAAAGTGAGTCCGATGTTTCGAACCGCCGCAAAATTGTGGAGTAGTGTTTGAGTTCTCAACGAAATATCGGCGCAAACTCACGCGGTCCGCCGTGGCGGACTCAAAGAATAAAAACCTCATTACCCAGGATTCCATCCGCCGCGGCGGGTTTCATCCTGGGCTGCGAGTATGCCACCACTCCGTGGCTAAGAGGTGCGTATCCTAAATAGGTTTTGTCCGGAGCCGGAAGATTTCGGCGGCCACTCGATAGATCCAAACGTTATTTGACGATAGAGAATCTTCCGGAGCGGATGTAGTCGCGACTCTTCAGGAGAAAAATGTAATCGCCAGACTTTAGCGAACTTGCAGACAGAGCTATATTCTGAGTACCAGGATTTTGAACGGCATTGTTCAATGGAGAAGAAACAAACTGTCCACTAACAGTATAAACTGTAAGCGTGACCAATTGGACTGTTGGTAGGTTATAACGAAAGGATACTGCATTCTTAGCTGGGTTCGGATACACTTCAACGGGTAAATTCAGGGTTTGCGGTGCCTGAACTACTCCCGTACTAAAGCCACCATTTGTCGTATGTAGAACAGCTCCGCCATCACCTACTGCCCAGCCTTCAGATGGTGCTGGGAATGCAATTCCATCTAAGATTCCTATGGCGGGACAATTCTGCGAAACCCAATTAGTGCCACCATTAGTGCTGCAAAGGATGGCACCGCCAGTAACCGAGACCCCGGCAAGATACAGCGTTGTAGGGCTGTTCATATATGCTCCTGTCGAAGCAAATTCAGGCTGATTGACAAACTTCCAGTTCAATCCGCCGTCCGATGTGATTCCAATTATACAGGTATGATGATCGGTACTGTCTCCGGCAATTATGGCATGCAACGAATCGAAAGCATAGCCTGAATACAACTGCGGATGCGACGATTTTAGGATTCGGCGAGACCATGTAAGACCCGCATTAGATGAATAAAAATGAGCGCTAACGTTTAATGGGGGATTCGGTGGATCGTTGACCAAATCCAATTTGCCTATAATCTCAATGTGTGACCGATCGAAAGCGACTATTTTCCCAAGACCTCCGCAACAACTATCTACCTCACTTGAAGACCACTGCAGACCACCGTTGGTTGTTCGCGAGACTTTACTCTCCACACACACGAGCCCAGTATCGGCGTTCAAAAAAAGCACATCGCCATAGTTAGTCGCAATATTTTCAGTAATCCAATTCAGCCCACCGTCAATCGTGTGCAAGATCACATGACCTGTTGTCATCCATCCTACATTGGCGCTTAAGAATTGGACTTTGAGATAGCCTCCCGGTGGTCCCCAAGGAAGCCAGGTAGTCCCGTGATCGGTAGTCCGGAAAATCCCGTCTTCCCCCGCGATCCATCCTGTATCCGGATTAATGAAATTGACGCTATAGAGAGCGCCTGTTGCCCCAATATTCACCTGCTGCCAGCCTGAACTTTGCTGCTGCTGCAAGGATGAGGTGGCGTGCTGGTTCGATTGCTGTGCTCTTCCCACATGTGCGAGAAGTATGATGCAAAGAGTACTAATGATGAATGCGATTCTTACGCTGTGTTTCATTTTTATATCAACGAAGCAAACCAAAATGGTCATACAAGATACGGACTTCCGGCAAAGAAGTCAAGGGTAAAAATTGGTGCTCTTAGATGGCAGAGTCGCAATCGTCAAGAGGTAGCTGTATACCCGATCTTAATTGTTACCCTAACTTAGAGCGAGGTTCTTAGTGCCGGAGGCACGGCATACTCGCAGCCCAGGATGCAGTTCGCCGCGGCGAACGGAATCCTGGGTCGAACATCCCCTGTACCAAGAGTCCGCCGTGGCGGACGGCGTCTTGCGGTGGCTTTTTCTTAATGCGTTATCTCAAACTTTCCTGAGGCGTGGTAGCGATTGGTTGTAATCGCAACGATGTAGGTGCCGGAGGGGACGGCGCTGCTGTTGAAGATCAGTTGTTGCTTTCCAGGTTGTTGGAGTTCGCCGTTTGCAAGTGTTG
>JBDTCS010000187.1:0-2347 GCA_039923455.1 Kapaibacterium sp. (SeqCode)
CGTAGCTTCGGTTGGTGAATGCAGCACAACGACAAACGTGTGGCTTGTTGGATTGGGAATAATGCTCTCGATTCCGATAGAACGCTTCGAAAGGAGATCGTGCAGCAATCCATCGCCACAAAGATCACGCCCTACAAAATAACTCATCGTATCTGATGCAAGCACGTCGAGTGCGCAGAAGCGTGTGCTCGAAAGCGTGCTCGTTAGCGTCATCGGTTTGATTGCCGAATCGCTAACGTAACTTTTGAAGAAAATCTTTGCAATGATGCCGGGTCCGGAGAGTGAATCTGTCTTCGATGTAAAGATGAACTGATCGGTCTGGGCATCGATGTTCGTCTCAGCGACTGTCCAGCCTTGTGTGAGCGATGCAGTTTGATCGATACTTACATATTTCAAAACATCGTGATCATAACGAAGCAGAAAAACTACTCGCTGCACACTCGAATTTTTTGAAAGCGTACCAATGCGAATCGTTGCCGTGTCGATATTGCCAAGGACCGTCGAGCCGGCGTCCAGAGAAAATGTAACAAACTCTCGATCGATATGCTGAACCGTATTCACGACAAGCGACGTCGGACTATTCGTTGCAACCGCAGGTGCACAATCTCCGCCCGAGGTGATCGTAAAGCTACTCTGCAGATTCGTGACCGATGGATTCGGAGCGATTGCGAGAAAGCGCAGCGTGAACAAGCTTCCGGCGTTCCCTTGTATACTACCCGTCGCAGTTAATTTCACTGTTCCTGCTGTAGTAGTGTCAACGGTAATAACGGTGCCGGCAAGTAACGGATTCTTCGTCAGCCCGCGAAGTTGCAAAGCAGTTGGATCATACTGCACGTTAAACTGCAGTGCTACGATATTATCGGAAGCCGCAAAGGCTGAATCAGATTTTACATCAATAGAAAATTCTTTGCAGAGCACAGCAGTATCAAGCTCTTCAAAATGCACCGCCTTCGAGATCAAAACTTCCGGTACCGCAGGCGCAACCGATCCGGTACCAAACGTATATGCATCAGCGACATCGAATCCGGAGGCAATGCCGAATATCGGTTGCGGCGATGTAATAAAATGCCTGCCGGGATTCACCTCGCCAATGAAGGCGGACATTGGGGAGTTCGGTATCGCTGTTACAGTGCCTCGAAAGTTTAGTCCTATTCCATCGAGTAAAATCTGACTTAAGCTTGACGTTGGAAAAATTACAGAAATATAATTATTGAGAAACGGTTGGTTAGGAGTAGCCCACAACAGGGTATCGTTGTAACGATCGATCGGCAACACAGTCACCATGCTCGGGTCGCTCAACTGCCCGAAGGCTGCATCGCTGCCTTGTGAAAATAGGTGACACTGGACCGGAACAGTTGTCTTAATATGTAGCGGTGAACTTACCTGCAGTTGGACTCGGCCGTTATTCGTGAAGTAGGTTACACCACCTGCAACACTGAGCGTGTAGTTCATCACATCGCTCGTAAAAAATGCAACGTCCGGATTATTTGCAGTGGACATCGGCTGCATATAAAACTCTGAGCCCCATGCTCGCTTCGGAATAAGTTCATCCATTACCTCATTGCACGACTCGAGGCCAAGCGGTACATACGCACACGTTGTGCCTGTGATCACACTGACGGGCTTATCGGATCTCACGGTCGAACCATTGAGTGTTGTCGTAAGCGGAACCGAGTTTTCGTCCGCCTTTACAATATAGCACTCACTTCGGTTAAGCAAAACTGTGATGGGAACACCACCAACAATTCCACCCTTCGCCGATACACTTGGCACGATCGTAACCGTCGTGTTATCGGAAATGGCAGTCACGACGAACTCCACATGATTATCTTCGCCCGGGTCATTGTAAATCCCGGTCGTCGCGACGACATAACTCGTATCCATTGCATCATCCGGAAGTAGCTGGGTTGCATCGCCCGCTTCTTTCAAATAATCATGCAACATGCACGTGCACGGCTGCGACGCATAGAGTGTCAGCCCCTTTGTGCTCTTACCAAGATCGTTGAGCAACATCAGATCATAGTCGAGATCGATGTTCGTAACACCGCCGGAAGTAAACGACACGCACTTTTTATATCCGTTCGCGCTCGTAAGCACGGCATACCCTGAATGTGTGCTGACAATGCTTAGCGTTAGCTGTGATTTGTCAAGACCTGATGAGGTACTAAGATTGTCCGGCCCCTCGATGATCGAAAAAGTAAAGTGTTGACCGGAAAGCGGAAGAATATTTTGGGATAGAGCGGCATGGGGTTTTGCAGCTATTATCAGAAGACCGAACCAAACGATAATTCCGAGCCTAATGGCTCCGAGCCTAATGGCTCCGAGCCTAATGGCTCCGAGCCTAATG
>JBDTCS010000188.1:0-4007 GCA_039923455.1 Kapaibacterium sp. (SeqCode)
ACACAACTCGAGTTCTGGACATACAGATAACACCGCATAATTGCTCGAGTTACAAGCACAGGCACTGCTCTCCTCGCAAAGGTGCCTATGCGCTGTTTTCGTAGATAACTCAAGCATTTCTCCACAATTTTCTGGCGATTCGAAACATCGAGAGTGGTTTACTCGTTTAAAGAAAAAGAAAGCGTAGCGAACGGAATTCGCTCTCGTTTTTTCCGGACGGTCTTTCTTCCTCAAACATTCCTCCTCTTGTTCCCACACAATCTCCGATCACTATGCCACGAACAAAAACTCTTGCGACAGAACACAGTGCACCAAAACAAATCGTCGAGCCAAAACCAAAACGCATCGTCGATCCAAAATATTATGCAAAGAAAACCCTCGGCCTAACGAGTTGGTCGAAGATGGACGAGATCTACAACGCGGTTCGCGAAGGCAAGCGAAAGATACTCGTGCGAAGTTGCAATGGTGCCGGAAAAACTACAGCGCTTGCGGCGCTTTGTTTGTGGAAGCTTCAGCATTTTCCCGACTCAATCATTCTTACAACTGCTTCGAGTTGGACGCAAGTATCGCGTTCGCTTTGGGGAGAGATTCGTCAGCAAGCTCGTCGCGCAGATCTTTACAACGACAAGCAGCTAAGCTCTACGCAGATTAAGCTGGATGACAAACATTATGCGATCGGAATTTCGCCGGGGCTTCCGGAGAACGCGCAAGGCTTTCATGCGCCGTCAATGCTGATCGCTGTCGATGAAGCAACCGGCGTGGATCGCGAGATCATCGATGCGCTTTGGGGCAACGCGACGAGCAAAGATGCGCAGATGATTTTGATTTACAATCCGATCGATGCCACAAGTTTTCCGTTCGAGGCCGAAGCGACGGGCGATTGGCACATCATCACGATCAGCGCGTTCGATCATCCGAATGTGAAAAGCGGCACCGAGATTATTCCCGGTGCCGTTACGCGTGAGTGGATCGAGGACCGCCTCAAAGCATGGAGCTACGAAGTCGATCCGAAAGAAGATGAGAACGCGCTCTACATTCCGTGGCTCGATAAATATTTCAAGAAGACCGAACGCATCGCGACTCGCGTATGCGGCGAGTGGCCGCTTGATGGTGGCGAAAGTTTTATCGATCCACTGCTCATTCGCAATGCACTCAGCGTGAAGGTTGTGCCGGGTGAGCGTGCGATGGGAGTTGATATTGCACGCAGTGGCAACGACAAAACCGTCTTCGCATTTTTCGATGGCAACACACAGCTTCCGTTTGAATGCTTCTTCGGTAAGAACTTGATGAAGACTGCGAACCGAATTGCAGAGCTATACAAACTCGGTTGGCGAACGATCACACTCGATGATACCGGTGTAGGTGGTGGCGTGACGGATAGGCTTCGCGAACTTGGCATTCCGGTTTGCGCGGTTAACTTTTCGCAATCGCCGAAAAATGTTATTCGCTTCAAGGATGTATCCAACGCGCGAGCGGAAATGTATTTTGTCTTGGAAGAAGAATTGCGTCGAGGTGAGATTTCGATTACAAACGACAAGGAGTTGCATCAAGAGCTTATCGCTCCGAGACTCAAGATCGCACCGGGCGGTGCGTATGCACTCGAAGAAAAATCTGCGATCACATCGAGACTCGGAAGATCACCCGACAAGGCCGATGCGACTGCGCTTGCGCGTTATGGTCTCAGACTCACAGCGCGTAACATGCCGCATTTGTTTTGAGCACTATCGAATAAAATATCCGGCTTCGACGCCGAGGCAGGCATCTTCGATGAAGAACATTCCGCTATCTTCCGTAAGCATGCGTGCTTCGGCGCTGAGTATACCCTGTTGCAGCCAAATGCATTTCGGAAACGGCTCACCACGTGCGATCACATCACGAACAACATCCGGCGTGAACTCCGGACGACGAAACACATCGACGATATCAATCGTGATCTCTTTCGGAATATCCTGAACGCTCGCATAGACCTGGTGACCTTCCCACTCTTGGAGTTGCGGATTGACCGGAATAATTTTGAAGCCAAGCTTCGAAAGTCTAAGCGCAACACTATTGCTTGAACGCGTCGGATCATTGCTGATGCCTACGACAGCGATCGTTTTCGATTCCAGAACTAACTCTTCAATCGTCATAACACAACGTGGTTAGGAAGCCGCCCGTACGAAGGGACGTAGATCAAAATATTAGATGCGCGCTTTCTTTTCGCGTGGAGCCTTCGCAACGTTCGGCTCTTCGTATGGATCCATGAGCAGCGGACGATTCACAGCGTCGGCCACGCGAACGAGTTCACCCATCAACTCTTCAAACAGTTCAAACGTCAAACTTTGCGCACCATCACTCAGTGCACGATCCGGATCCGGATGCACCTCGACCATCACGCCATCGGCACCAACAGCGATCGAGGCACGTGCAACAGCATTCACATACTCGCGCTTTCCCGTACCATGCGAAGGATCGACGAGGATCGGCAAATGCGAAAGCCGTTTGACGACAGGCACTGCACTTAGATCCGTCGTAAAGCGCACAGCAGTTTCGAACGTACGTATGCCGCGCTCGCAAAGAATAACTTTGTCGTTACCACCGGCAAGAATATATTCGGCAGCCATCAACCACTCTTCGATGGTTGCGGATGGTCCACGCTTCAGCATCACGGGCCGACGAATACTTCCGAGCTGACGAAGCAACGGATAATTTTGCATGTTACGTGCACCAACCTGTATCACATCCGCAAACTCCGCAACCGAAGGCACATGCGCTGGCTCCATCACTTCGGTAACGATATAGAGTCCGAACTCTTCGCTTACCTTACGCAAAAGTTCGAGCCCATCGAATCCAAGACCTTGAAAAGAATACGGCGAAGTTCGAGGCTTGAATGCACCACCCCGCAAAAATCGAACGCCATTCTTGCGAACATGTTCGGCAGTTCGGCGAAGCTGATCCTCGCTCTCGACAGAACACGGACCGGCGATCACGACTGTCGGAGAATTCCCACCGATCGAAGTACCATCCGAAAAACTGATAACAGTATCTTCCGGATGATTCGCACGACTTGTTAGCTTGAATGGCGAAGTGACGCGAGTAACTTCCTGCACACCCTGCATCGAAGCAACCGAAGAAATATCGATACCCTGGCTTGAGCCAATAATACCAATGATCGTTTGTTGTTGCCCGTCCATACGGTCGATATGGACACCTCGGGAGGTAAGAAACTTTGTGATCGTCGTGATCTGGCTCTCCGGAGCCCCACGCTGCATAATTATTACCATGAACTGTTCATCGCTATCTTTAATCGCCCTTCAAGACCGTAAACAGATAGCCAAGAAGCATAGTGCCAAGGCGTCAAAACCCAACATTGATTTGAAACGGAATCAGCTTACTTGACACAGCAAAGTGTTTTTGATTTAACGGCTTGTGATGTTTCCTTCCGCATCTTTAAGTAACGGTTTCAACCTCAAGGAGTGGTTCGGAAGAATTGAGTTCTCGTTGTTATTACTTCTCTTGTTTGAGGAGTCGGTTTTGTCTTTATGCTTCGGACTCATCCGAAAGTAGGGACTGCCGTTAAGTGCGCCGGTTGCACGATCTGTCACTACGTCGAGACCTGACGACCTATGTTTATTTTTTGGGATCTCAATTTAGTTAATTACCAACAGGAAAGAGGGCTCCAATATTAGACGCAGGTATGGCTGTTTTTAACTTGCGATACTGAGAGGTGAAACTTGAGGTGTAACCAAGCATTTCCCAATTCAGGGATGAGGTATATGCTTATGGAATCCCCTATTTGAGGTAGATAGGTGTGAGTCTAGTCCATTGTGATCAGACGCCCGCCCGCTTTTCTTGCACCTCTATCCCTGCCTCACATTTAACCTTTTGCCCTGGTTGCCCAAACTTTTAGGAACCACTGGCATTAACTTATGAGTTAACATATCGTCAGGAACGTGATTTCACGCCTTAACATAAAGGTTAGTGTGCTTAAGCCAAATACCTCGCTTCGTTTGGAAGACGAAGGAAAA
>JBDTCS010000189.1:0-21237 GCA_039923455.1 Kapaibacterium sp. (SeqCode)
GTGTGATAACGATGGGCGAAGCACCGGTTGCGTGTGCCTCCAACCGCAAGAAATAATGACCTGCGGGAAGCTGCGATGCATCGAACTTCACTTCATGCTCACCGGCCTGTGTGCGGCCATTCGTCACCGTGGCAACTTCGTCACCGAGCACGTTATAGACTTTGAGCGAAACAATTTGATCCGATGGAAGCGTAAAGTGCATAGTTGTCACAGATTGCACGGGATTCGGAAAATTCTGTTCGAACCGGACGGCATTAGCTTGCTCGGCACCGCCAACAGCCGACGGACTTGCATTCATGCTACCGGTCATGCCTTGATCGAAGTGAGCATCACACTGATAGGCATACTCACCCGCAACTCTCACGACATACGAGAACGAAGTACCACTCGAAATTGGCCCAAACGAATCGGCACCAGACGGAACGGCAAACAATCGAAGCGGATGAAACTCAAAACTTCCCACCCACATTATGGTGTCGCCAACATTCATATTTAGTGACGAGGGACTATATGTATTGCCGAGGTTACCTCCAAAGTTGATCGTGTGCGTCGTGGCATAACCCATCGAGCCACAAAAAACAAACAATGCAACGATCGAAGTTAAAACGAAAGCACGAGAGGGGGATAAAATTTTAGCACCGAGCATGGGATTCTCCGAATTATCAATGGAAATATAGATTTTCGCAAAAAAAATTGAACTGTCTTCACTATGCAAATCTACACAAGATTCATGCTCAAGCTGCCAATATCTACATTTTTTGTGTGAATTAAGCCCAAATTGACTTATTTCGGCATGAAACTCAGACGGCTACTCAGCTCAAAAAATATTGTAGTACTTCTGTAGTAGTGGATTGTTGCTGAAAAGGAAGTATGTTTGCCGTGCAAACTTCCGAGCTCTCTGTTCCAGCGGCGACAAGGAATTGCACGTCTCACTCGTGTTTTTTTGAACCAGCAAATATTAGTCGGAACCACCATCGTGAAAAATCGTCAAACAACCTTCTTCTTATCGCTAATTCTTTTTGGACTGACGCTCACGGGAGTGCTCGAGAGCGCATCTGCTCAGCACGTTCAGTGGGCATCAAAGGTGCTCAAGTTTTCGACGCAATACAACGATAGCGACTGCTCGGCTCGCATGGTACTCGGTAAGCCGAGCGTCCTTCCCAGAGGCGGCGATCATCCGGGCGCACTTGCGTTCGGTACGGAAGCCGATGACGGGAAGATCTACGAGAGCAAAGGAGAGCAGTACATTACTGTTGGCTATGCTCGTCCGATGAAAATTCAACAGGTCGGCGTCGCGGAAAATAATTGCCCGGGTGCAATCACTGCGATCACGCTTATTGACGACAACAACGATGAGCACGAAATCTATAAAGGCTCGACGCAACAGCTTTCGGATGCGGGACGAATGTTTGATATCTTCTTTCCAATGACGAGTTACAATGTTGCCGCCGTTCGAGTCGATCTGATGCCCGAAGAAGTAAAAGGCTGGAATGAAATCGATGCGATTGGTATTTCGGACTCGCATGATTCGATCCTTGCGACGATTCATCTATCTCCGAACGCTGCCTCGGCACACGATGCGAGTGCACCCAAGCCTGAGAATCTGGGACGGAATATCAATACCGAGTCGAGCGACCTCCCGGACGCGATCTCGCCGGATGGACGCACTCTCTATGTGAGCCGAGATAAGTATGCCGATAATGTCGGTGGCGTCGATGGCGGTCGAGATATTTGGTACTCGACGCTACAAGCCGATGGCACGTGGTCAAAGACGCAGAACATGGGCTCACCGCTGAACAATAAGTCGCACAATTTTGCCGATGCTGTTACCCCTGACGGAAACACGCTGCTCGTCAACGGTGTATATAACGATGACGGATCTCTGCACGGTGAAGGACTTAGTTTCACACATCGAACGATGAGTGGCTGGAGTATGCCGGAAGAAGTGCGTATCAAAAATTATTACAACAAGGCCGGCTTCTCGAATGCAGGCTTAGCACCGGACGGCAAAACAATTTTGCTTGCCGTGCAGCGTGACGATACACAGGGCGGCGTTGATATATACGCGTCGTTCTTGCAATCGGATGGTTCGTGGTCGGAGCCGCTGGATCTTGGACCGGACGTGAATACCTTCGCAAATGATTACGGCCCATTCATGGCTGCGGATGGAGTGTCACTTTATTATGCGACTTCCGGTCTGTCCGGTTACGGTCGCGATGATATCTTCGTTACGCGCCGACTCGATAACACGTGGACGCATTGGTCTGAGCCGGAAAATCTTGGACCGACAATCAACACGCCTGCTACCGATGCATTTTACATCCTATCTGCTTCCGGTGACTATGCATACTTCGCGTCGAAAGAGTTGAGTTACGGTGACGACGATGTTTTCCGTATCGCACTTCCGAAGGCAGCAAAGCCGAAGCCGGTCGTACTGGTTTCCGGTATCGTCTATAACTCGAAGACGCATCAACCGATCGAGTCAAGCATTAAGTATGAGACGATCACTGGTGAAGCGCAATCCGGTATTGCGCGATCGAATCCTGCGAACGGTGATTACAAGATTATTCTTCCGGCCGGTGGAAATTATGGTTTCCGTGCAGAGGCACCAGGCTTCTATCCGACCAGCGAAAATCTCGATACGCGTGGTGTTAATGAGTACAAAGAGATGAAGAAGGATCTCTATCTAACACCGATCGAAGTTGGCTCGACGATCCGCTTGAACAATATCTTTTTCGAATCTGCGAAAGCAGAACTCAAGACGGAATCTGCTCCGGAGCTTGATCGCGTTGTGAAGTTCATGAATGACAATCCAAATATTTCGATCGAAGTCAGTGGGCACACCGATAACGTTGGCAATGATGCAAGCAACATCGCACTTTCGCAAAACCGTGCGAACTCTGTTGTGAAGTATCTGACGGATAAGGGCGTTTCGGCAGGTCGTATCAAAGCCAAAGGCTACGGTAAATCAAAGCCGATTGCCGCCAACGACACCGACGAAAACCGTCAGCTCAATCGTCGAGTCGAGTTTACGATTCTGAAAAGCTAAAGTCTCGATCCTGGTGAAGAACGGTAGCACGATCGAAAGGTCGTGCTACTTTTTTATGTACAAACCAAGCTTAGCCCATTCTGCAAGTTCAACGAGCACGGATTGAACTTATTGCGCGCATTTATACATAGTACTCCGTCACAAAGACGCTCATCATAACTTTGCTTCATTCCATGCGCCACCTATTTGCATTTCTGATCCTCGCGATCACTGCTGGCACGCTCGCTTCGTGCGAGCGTAAGCCACAAAAGCTCGATAAGACCACTGATATTAAAGTCTTTAAGGAGAATGCCATCGAGTATGTCGCCCGCACAAAAAAGCTTCCCGATGGTCGCTTGGTGATTCAACTTAATCGCAATATTTTTCACGATCATGCACAGATCGGTCACACGGTGCTTGCCGATACACTGCCCGATCTCGGAAAAGAAGATGTGACAACCGAGGAAGAAGACGAAGAAGGCGACGTAACGCAAACCAAAGCGCACGTCGATAAGCAATATGATATTCTTTTTAAAGTGGATAGTCTTCGCGAGTGAGCGCTATGAACAAGAAACACACACGCACAAAACCTGAATCGGTTTCCAAAGGCTCACGCATGAAAAGCGCGACTGTCGTGCTTACGCTATTATCCGCTTTGGCGATTGCGGTAACAGGATGCAACTCTGAGTCGCCGAAAGAAAAAAGTCCGTATGATGATTACCTCTATGCCGGCAAGGCCTCCGATAGTGGAATGGTCTATTCGCATTATCATAACGGCTTCATGCAGTGGTATTTGATGAGCCGCATGTTCAATGGATACGGCTACGGTTTCGGAGGATATCATTACTATCGCTCGAGCCCAGGATACTTTACTACAACCGGCGGTGTCGGCGAAGGACATGCATCCGTCTCTCGAGGCGGATTTGGCAGCATCGGCCACGGAAGCTCAGCAGGTTAAGAAGCTCCGCAGGTTAAGAAGCTCAGCAGGCTAAGTAGCTCATCTGGTTAAGCATAATAATATTCTATGCAACGTAAACTTACCACTCCCCGACCCGATTGGATTCAACGTGTCGAAGCACTCGGCTTTTTTTATCATAGCCTTGGTGCGATGTATTGGGATGAGAGTGCCTACTATAGTTTTGCGATGCCGGAAATTCTTGAACTCGAGAAGACGACTGCCACGCTGCATGAAATGTGTCTCGCGGCCGCACAACACATCATCGACAACAAGCTTTACGCAAAGCTCGGTATTGATCCGCGTTTTATTCCACTGATCGAAGAGAGTTGGAACAACGAGGATCCCGCGATCTACGGCCGCTTCGATCTGCAATACGATGGTCGCAATCCGGCAAAGATGCTTGAGTACAATGCCGACACTCCGACGAGTTTACTCGAAGCTTCTGTGGTACAGTGGTATTGGTTACAGGATTTCAATGCCGCACTCGATCAGTTCAACTCGATACACGAAAAGCTGATCGACTATTGGCGCTTCCTCGCGCCGTTTCTTCGTCCCGGTAAAACTATCCATTACACGGGAATGCTCTCGTGTCTCGAAGATCACATCACGCTACAATACTTACGCGACACCGCCGAGCAAGCCGACTACAAAACATTTTTGCTCGACATCACCTCGATCGGTTGGGAAAACGAGAAAAAGATCTGGGTCGATGAAGAAAATAATCCGATGACCAATATTTTCAAACTCTATCCGTGGGAGTGGCTTGTGAAGGAGGAGTTTGGTGCGCACTTGCTCGAGGACACCGCTAAGAGTTTTTGGATTGAGCCGCCATTCAAAATGCTTTTGAGCAACAAAGGAATATTGCCAATACTATGGGAGCTCTATCCGGATCATCCCAATCTATTGCCGGCGTATTTTTCTGATGATGCTCGCAAATCCGAGATCGCAGATAATTGCGCGATCAAACCATTGCTCTCACGCGAAGGAGCGAACATCGACCTCATTTCAAAGGGTGTGCACATCACGACAGGTGGAGATTATGGCAGCGAGGGCGTGATTTATCAAGCACTTGCACCTCTACCAAACTTCAGCGACAATTATCCCGTAATCGGCTCGTGGATGATCGGACAAGAGCCCGCCGGCATGGGAATTCGTGAGAGCGACACACTCATAACAACGAACACGAGTAGATTTGTACCGCACGTGATCGAGTGATCTCGCTGTGCGTGCTACCTGATAATATGAAGTGGTAGGGACGCGCTCATCGTTGCGGTCTTGACACGGACAAAATACTCGCCGGACGGTAGCACCTCTGTACTAATCTTGATCGGCGAGTGATTCGAAAGTGTCACTTGCTTTTGCAAACACAATCGCCCGAGCGCATCGACAATTTCAATACTTCCTTCGCCTAAATTCGCATTTGATTCTAACAAGACTTCGTGGGTAGCCGGATTCGGCTGAAGCGTAAGGTTCGGCATAACACCGTAACGAACCCGATCGCTAAGTATCGTTGTGCCACAACCGAGCTTTGCGCAGAGTTCGGCTGAGAGTGAGTCGGTCTCTAATGTTGCACAAGCAGTTGGTGCGGCCTTCACTACGATTGAGTCAAGCCTTACGCGCGAGCAGGAATCATGCGTTGGGAATATCCGAAAAAGCGCGTATGCGATTGTGCTAAATTTCGATTGCACCGTTGCTCCATCGATGTGCACTTTTGTGCGCCCAAGCCAAAATGAACTTGGAACGTCGATCGAACGACCGCGTACATCGAACGTCCCGCCGTAGATCAAAATGGCCGTATCATAATGCAAAACACACTCGAGATCAATAATTGCGACATCCGTCTCGGCAAGTATCGGCATATAGATCGTACCGCCGATCGTGTCGTTCGCACCACCGGTCATATTTAATTTTACGGCCGTGTGTGGCCTACCATTTCCGAGCAGCGTGATCGTATCTCTTGTACCATCATCTTGCACAATCTCAAGACTTGCCGGATACGCTGTGTCGATTCCGCCACTGAATGAAAGCGTGATCGTGTCGTTGCCCTTAAGTGCAGACACGGGTTGAGATAGAATCTTATAGTGCGTTGCTCCGACACCTAATAGCGAGAGCGATACAAGCGACCGTGAGTCGCACGTTGTTCCTCGCAAATAAATAGTATCGATCATGGTCGGATCACATGCGGAAAGTGTGTCGGCTGCGAACGCTGTTGCAGGCGTTGCTATGATTGTGTGTGTGCGGCGAGTGATCTTTAGCGAATCACCTCCACTGTTGGTAGTGCGCCAAACACTTCCATTCGGATCGACAGCAAAAACAATGTTATCATCGATCGCGGCTATCAGCTTTGTATCGTATGGTGCGGAAGGTCCTCCGATCGAACTCCAGTTACTTCCAAAATCGGTCGAACGATAAAGCCCTTTGGCAACGCTCTGCACATAGACCGTATGTTTTGCAAGTGCGATCGAGCCGGTATAGAAAGGAATCGTCTGACTTGCAGTTACGCTCCAACTCACGCCACCATTCGAAGTTACGTAAAGCTCGGACGCCAAATTCGCCGGCGAGGCTGCGTCTTCATTCGCAACATACATCCGCTCCTTGCTGCAAGAATCTATCGCGAGTGTGTACGAATCAAAATCAACGCGACCGGCGCGAGAATTCCAAGTCAATCCTCGATCGGTGCTAACATACACCGCTGCGTTCGGAGCCGTGCCGGCAAGCACGAATACATCTCCGACAGGCTCCACACAAAGCCCGGGCATGAACGCTCTGCCTATCGAAACAGAATTCCAACTCATTCCGCCATCTTGTGATACATATACTCTCGCTCCGGCGGTTCGAAATGCTTCGGTCACGAATATCTCCTTCGTTGAACTTCCAAATCGCGCGTTCGTTGCCGCGATCTTCAAGATCTGATTCCAATTCGCGCCTTGGTCATTCGTCATCCAAACACCATCCAATACAGTGGTGAAGATTCCGGTATTTTTATCGAAGAAAGAAATATCGATGATCGGACTCACGATCGTATTCGGAAGTGTGACGGGAGTCCAGGAATTTCCGAGATCAGGGCTGCGGACAAGCGTGGAATTTGCTACCCAGAGTATTCCCTCTCGATAACACATAGCACCGCCGTTCTCAGTTACGAGTCCCATCAAGCCGGGTGCCGTGTTCGTCCATTGCGCAAAACTTTTTGGCGTCGCAAACAAAACTCCGCTGAGCACTGCCAAACACAGGACAGCACTCCGAACCAAGTTCGAACCAAAACTTTTGAACAACCGCATTATTGGACGTTTACCCTCTGAGTCTATGGGGAGTGGGGAGAATCCGAATCTCTACCTCACTCACAGTTCACTACACTAAAGACTCAGAAAAAGGTCAACTGTTACACTTCGAATTACCGATTTATGCAAACCGTCCATATTTTGTCAGCCAAGGTGCCTAAGTTTATTCCTGATGCACGAATGGGAGCACTTTTATCGGGGCACTCGCGCCATCGGGGCTAATGCGCAGAAAATACCGACCGTTCGGAAGCTCTTTCAAATCGAAGTGTAGCGGCGCTGTAACTGTCAGATCACTCCGAAGCGTCGTGCAAACTTTGCCAAGCACATCGAGAATTTCACATGTGACGTAGCCAAGATCAGTCGAGCTGCTTAGTGAAATTTGCTCACGTGCGGGATTCGGAATAATCGAGACTGTCGCTGCTGACTTTGCTAAAGGTGTCTTAACGGCCTGCGTGAAAAGAATCGTCGAGAAGAACAAACTCGTATCGGCTGCACGAGAGTCAGAGTCGGATTGGTCAATCGCTCGCACGAGTAATTTTGTCGAACTCAGATTTGGAACGCTCCAAGCGTAGGTGCCGAGGGGAGCATCAATTTTGTCCGCAATAGGTTGCCACTTTGTGCCACCATCAGACGAGAATTGCAATCCAACTTTCGTGATATTCGCGTAGGTCCACTCGATCGGATAGACCGATGCACCGTGCAACGTGTCGCCGCCTCGTGGTGCAAGTACAATGATCGTCGGGACGGAGGGTTGCTTCACACATGCCGCAAGTTGTGCGTTCGCCCGCAAGACAGTATCAACGCGATGCGAAAACGTCATCTCAGACTTGAACTCGCTAAAGTTATTTCCGGAGAGCGTATAGTTCGCTCTCGCACAATAGCTCATGATCGTACCCGGACTTTTGCGAGGCTTGATCGGCAACGAATCGCACGCATCGCCGATACTCAGATTCGGATCATCTTTTGTATAGCAGGTATCAAGTGGTGGATTCCAGTAGCAATCATGCGAGTGCGGCAAACTGAAGTTATGTCCCGTTTCATGCGCAACGATCCATGAATCATAAGTAAAAGCAAAAGTTGGAAAGAGATTACCGGTCTGAGGCGAGCTGACGGCATAGGACCAATTCGGATCGCACAGTCCGAACCATCCAAATCCTCCGCCACCATATCCGACTGATGTCATCACATGTGCAACATCTCGCTGCACATTCTGATAATGCGAGAGCCAGTAACGCTTAACAGTGTCGGGTAAGGCGTAAGCATTGCCGTTGACATTGTAAGGGTCGGCGGTTGTCCATATCTTGACCCACGGCAGATGAAACGTGATGTTCGCTTCATCTTCGTAGATCGCGCTTGACATCGCAAACATTGCGCCAACATACCCGAGCACTTTCATTGTATCCGAAGCGATCGCTTTGTAGAATACATTGTCGATCTCGACAGCGATATCGAGTTGCAATAAACCTGTTGTCCCCTTCACACCCCCGCGTGCATAGCCTTCTGTATGGGGCAACAGTTCAGATATCGGCGTTGGACGAATCGGCTGCGCGATCGCATCGTTGAAGCAGCGAAACGGAGGAAACTTGTCTGCATAACCGAGAAGATCCGTCTCTGCGATGAGCAAATGTTCTATGTTTACTTCGGGGCCTCTGGCAAGATTATTGGGGCCAAAAATAAAAGTCGGCATACCTTTACGCTCAATCGCGCAAAGTAGAAAGCTCGGCGTTAGGATGAATGTGATCTTAGAATTCGGCTCACCGAGAATCTTCCCCCGATAAACGATAATCTCCGGAGCGGTGATCTTACGCTCCCCTTCGACAGTGCCCAATAAACATTGTGTCGATGCATCGATCGGCGAACGCCCACGCTTCAGATCGAGCGTTGCCACTTCTGTAGTGCTGATCGGAAAGTCGGTGATCTCAACTCGGCCAATCGCCGAAAGTTTTTCATGAAGCATCCCAAGCTTCACCGAATACACACTCGCAGTTGGGACAATCGGTGTACCCGGAAGTCCAGTGATAACGTTCGAAGCCGAGAACGTGGCTACCCCACCCGATATTACGGGATTCGCAAAAACGTCACCTCCACGCAGCATCGCAGCGAGGGCAAGCAGTATAAGAAGCAGGCGATGAGAGCAATTTGATCGAGTCATGATCTTTCTCCGGCGAAATGAGTGGTAGCATTTTATTGACTATGCAAACATAGCACGAAAAAAGGGTTGTTCGTGCTATGCCACCGAAGAAAACTATGAGTCAACGTATCACCGTAAACTGCTTGGTGACCGGAAGTCCGGCGAGTTCAAACCGCACATAGTAGGTACCAGCCGTAAGTACGCTCGTACTAAAATCAATCGTTTGATGCCCCGCATCGAGCGTGCGTGCGGACGTGAGATCAGGATACGCGAGCATGCGACGACCGAGTAGATCGAAGACTTCTGCTTTCACTCGCGCCGAATGTTCAAGATCAAATTCGAGCTTGAGTGTTCCAGCACCATGAACGGGATTTGGATAGAGTGAGATGTTCGCGTGATCCGCCGCGAGTCCTACACTTGCCGCATCAATCTCTACAAGCCCGAGATAGTCGCCCTCGAGATTTGTGCAATAGTGATAGGTCGCTTGCGCAGTCTTGACAGTAAACCTGCTGAATCCGACCAATGTGCTCTTCGCTTTGCCAGCGTAAGTATCAAAGATGATACTCCCGAGCGATAGCACATTCGTGACGGGCTGTGCAGATGTATTCGTAAGTGCAACCGAGAGTTCGCCGCTTACAATCTTAGCACTCATGACAGTCCATCCCGTTGGTGCAGTCACTCGTGAAAGAATGTGACGAGCATCGATATCCAAAAGCTCTCCGTCATAAATTATGGTGTAATCTACCTCGTACACTTTCATGGTATCCAAATTACGATCTACGCTTTTTACCGAAAGGTTTATCGGGATCGTCACAATCGAATTCGCAGCAACACGCACACTTCCAAATGATTTGGCCAGCACTTGATCGGAGCCTGTACTTTGCACTGCAGCATCGATATAGCGATAGAGCGTGCCCACGGAATCGGATGCATACACCATCACTCCTTGACATCCGCCGTCAAACACAACAAACCGAGAGTCGCTAAATGCACCCGGGCCGCCTATATTTGTCCAGGTCTTACCTTGATCGATCGATCTATAAAAATCTCGTTTGTACGGCTCCGGATTTGCATTCCATGATGTCTGAACATACAAAACATCCTCGTTCGCACCTTGAATTGTACCAGTCGATCGAAAATCAAATTTATGCACGGTGCTCCAGTTCATACCATAATCGGAAGAGCGCAAAATTTCTGTCGTATACACAGTGCCATCGCTTGGTCCTTCAGGCGCGGCATAAAATACGCTTGTGCCTTTCACGGCATGTACAGTCCATGATTCCGTGCGCTCATTCGAATTATTCCAAGTCCGGCCACCATCAGAAGTGACGAGCCAATTTTGTCCGCGAAAATCGGAGATCACACCATGCAGATCATCGACAAAATCTACGCAATTCGTACTCGCCGTAAACGAACCCTGCCAAGTAACACCGCTATCGAACGACAGATGACCCTCGCCATAAATATCGGTCGCGATAAAGGTAGAAGAAGTCTGGTAGATCGAGGTTAATGCTGATGGAAGCGCCCAATTATCCCAAGTCAATCCGCCATCGTTCGTCTTCCACAGTCCAACTTGTGCTCCGCCGTTTGCGGTGAGCGCTGCCCAACCGTGGTTCTCATCCGTCATGAGAATCTGTGAAATATTTCCGACGTAGTCTCCTGGCATCCTCGATGCGATCCAATTGACGCCACCATCGACGGTCTTGTAAATCGCGGCTTTCGCAGCCAAACCACCAGGTCCCAAACCGAGACCAACAAAGCCAACCTGCGGTGACGTGAAATTTATGGTACAGATCGGCCAATCGAATTTTCCGATCACTGACCACTGCGCACTTGACACAACCGGAGTAAGTAAGCAACTCAGCAGCACGATAGGCAGGCCGAGAAATTTTATTGAAGAGAGCTTAAGTGCTTTCATAACGATTTGCGGAAAAATAATTGCTCGCAACCTCAAAGAACTCTATCATTGAAGTGGCAGTACAAATATAGCTCGAAGGTCAGGAAACTGGTGCTCCTTAGTAGTACTCAATAACTACTGAGTGCCCCACCGAAGTGTCGAACGCAAATAGCGGTTACCAGGGGCTCTGGAATGCGGGTTGGTGCAAAAAGCGGTCATCCGTGAGCGAACGGAGGAATTCTGCTAGATCGAGAATGCTTTGATCGCTTAGATGCAGGTCATGCACGAGCGAGTCCTGCGTTGGATTGTGCCTGCCACCGGAGTTATAGTGACGCACAACATCTTCGAGCGTTGCGAATCTACCGTCGTGTTCGTAGGGAGCTGTGACGCCGACATTGCGCAGCGTCGGTGTTTTGAATTTTCCGATATCGTTACGATCGTGCGTGATGAGATATCTTCCACGATCACCGCCATACGTACTATTGAACTCAAGACCCGTACTATGAAAATTGTTATCGGTAAAATTAAATCCGGCATGACACTTGAAGCAGCTCACGGTGTCGCTCATGAAAAGTCCAAGTCCGCGCTTCGCAGATGCACTGATCGCTGTTTGGTCGCCGCGGTTGTAAAGATCGTACGCGCTGTATCCGCTGATAAAGGTCCGCTCAAAACTTCCGATTGATTGCAACACTCGCTGCATCGTCACCATGCTATCACCCCAGGCTGCACGAAAGAGCGACGCATAGCGAGGTTCCGCCGAAAGTTTCGCAACGGTTTTTCCATCGCCGTTCGTAGTATCAAAGGCCATCTCGATCGGATTATGAATCGGTCCCGAAGCTTGATCTTCGAGCGAAAGAAATTCACCGCTCCACATAAAGTGATCGCCATACGCGACGTTCACAATCCCCGGTGCATTTCGATCACCCATCTGATGCAATACGCCGCGACTGAATTGATTCGAATCGCTGAAGGCACGCTCTTGAAGATGACACGATGCACACGCAATCGTGTTGTCAAAACTTAGTCGCTTGTCATAGAATAAATATCTACCGAGCTCGGCTTTTGCTTTGGTGAATGGATTGTTCGCCGGAGCGATCATCTGCGGAAAATCAGACGGTACATCCGACGCAGGGTATCCAGGATTGAGACTGTTTGGAGATGTATTAGGATCACTCTGACACGAAGTCAATACTAAGAGTGCGAGCACAGCCAATGAGCAGAAGCCGCCTGATGCAGCGCCGCGGGTCTTGATGCTTCTAATTGCTCTTAGTAATGCTGATGCGACCATGCCGAAAAATAACGAAGAATATTCTCCTTACTACAAAACCAAATCGGTGCAGGAAGTTACAATAAAGATTGGTAGGACGGAAATTTCCCTACTTCAATCGAGATCTCATCTGATAAGTGACCTTAGCCCGCTCGGAGGTTGCAACTGATAGTGCCTCGAAACAGCACATTAACCCCAACCTTCCACTAGAACTCCTACTCAGCAACTACCTATCTATTACTCCGCACGTGCGAACGGCAACACCGTGACGGTTGTACCCAAAGTGACCCGAACGAAATAGGTACCGGGCGCAAGGCCGGCAACATTGAGCGTGATCGGAAATGCGGCGCCGAAATTGGGTTGCAGCTCCACTCTGCTTATACCTGAGATATCAACAACCTCGATCTTCGAGACGGAATTTCCTGCGATGCTCGAAGTGATGGTGAGTGAACCAAGTGTTGGATTCGGATACAGTTTGAAACTCGATTGCTCCGCGCGATCAAAACTTGGTGCAACACTTGATGTGTGAAAACAGACTTTCGCAGTTGCGTTATTTGCGTAAACCGGATGCGTGCAATAAGCCGAAGTGATCGAGTCAAACAAAATCTCCGAGCAACCGAACTCCGGTATCAACACACGAAACCGTGCGTATGCAAGCGTATCCTCGCCGGCAAATGGGAGATCCGTACCGTCGATTTGCACATAGGATCTGCCATTCCAAGCTGTTGTGATATTATCAACTCGCTTACCCGAACGCAAGTACGTACCCAGATAGAAAAGCGAAGTCGAATCATAATGCAAAACAAAACTTGCGAATGGAAGCACACCATTTCGTGGCAAACGAATCGGCACTTCGACCGTCCCATTCGACAGATCGGTGCGAACGGTGCGCGCAATAAGCGCGAAGCTTGAGCCCACTCCTTTGACCGAATCACCACCGCTATTTTTCGTCATCCAAATATTGCCCAGCGAATCTGCAGCAAAGATCAGATTATCATCGATCGCAGCGATGAGGCGCGTATCGATCGGGCCGTACGGCCCACCGATCGACTTCCAATTCACACCTTGATCGACCGACCGATAGATGCCATTCGCGATTGTCGGACAGTAAATGGCTGAAGTTGTAACCGCAATCGAACCGGAAAAAAACATCACCGGTTTACTCGCGGAGGCACTGACTTTGTACGTCTTGCCTGCATCACTTGATACATAGATCTCGGATAAATTATTTGTTGGTACGAAGCCATCTTCGTTCACGACATAAAATTTATTCGGATCACACGAGTCGTTGCTAAACGCCCACGAATCAAAATCAAACTTGCCACCGGTCGGTGCGTAGGTTACGCCGTAATCCGAAGATGAATAGAGTTGCGCACGACCGCTAAATGTGCCGTTCGAAACATACGATCTTCCACCCGGCATACCGATCACCTTCAGCGCGAAGCCGCTGTCGAACGTTGAGTAATTCCAACTCAGACCACCATCACGACTCGAACCGACGCGCGATGGATTCTCTTGCAGCACAAGAAGATCCTTCGACGTGCCATCGAATGCTGCGCTCACCCACGTTGTCCCGACAATGATCTGCTGCCAGGTATTACCTTGATCGTGTGTAATATAGACGCCTTCGTTCTGCACGCACGCCATACCTGTTTGGTTATCGAAGAAGGCAAGATCGTAGATGCGATCGGTGCCAGCGAGAGCGAGACTTGTGAGCGTCCACGTTTTTCCTGTGTCAA
The DNA here is from genome assembly GCA_039923455.1 of Kapaibacterium sp. (SeqCode). GTDB lineage: Bacteria > Bacteroidota > Ignavibacteria > Palsa-1295 > Palsa-1295 > JBDTCS01. The sequence continues at coordinate 14,299 of JBDTCS010000189.1, forward strand.
GTGATTTGAAGAGCGTCTTCTCACCGGCCCAGATGATGCCGGATTTGTAATGGATCGAGCCGTACTGTCCGATCGCACCGATCAAATTCGGTGCAATGTTACTCCATTGCGCACGAAGATCGCTTTGCTGCAATTGTGCAGCAAGCATCAGACAATAGAATGCGACCAAACAACGTAAACGGAATCTCGACATGCAGAGGAAAAAGTGAAGCTTCGGAGCGTGAATTCGCTTGCCGAGTTTGAATTCTCTTCGTATTAGAGCGTGAATTCTCCTAACTATAGAACCGCGAGACGTACCAAAGGTTACAAACCACGAGCAATATTTTTTGTGTGCGCCTCCCGAGTTGAGTCTCGGAAGGCGAATTCGGACTTGATTAGGCGATTATTGCGGTCTTTCATATGTGCTTTGCTCTGCGGGCGACATTCCGGCAATTCGAATACGATGCAAGAGCAAGCCGGTGATGATATGATATGCGTGCTCGCGAGCTTGCCAAAAATCGCCGAGCGTTTCGCCGAGATACTCTTCCAGAGACTCGACATAAAAACCGGTACCGCTGATATAATTTGCGAGAAACTCTAACTCTTTTCCGCTTAACCCATCCGTTGGTCGTGCAAGTGCAGCCTTTTCGATTGGGTTTACTGTGGCGAATCGAGCGGGTCTATTCTCTTTCGAAAGATCATCATCGACGAACATTTCTCTCACGCGGACCTCGGGTTGATAGCCGTGTGATTTGAGATGAAAGCTCGTCGCGAGAAGGTGATCTTGAATTCCGAATGCTTTGGGATTGGTGGGAACTGCGTGCATCTGTGACATAGTTTTTCTGATTACGATTAGGAGAATTTGAATACCGAATTCGTAGAGTACAATTTTTTTTTGAAGACTTCATCGGAGCAAATGTCAGAGAACATCATGACATGCTTCGAACACTTGGAAACGAGCGCTTGGCTACTGAACGAAAGAGCGTAACGCTTCAGCCCGGAAAATTTCGCAGGCGTGCTTTCGAAAAATTAGAAGCTATGTAATAAGAAAGCCGAAATGCGTTAGTCGTTATCAGCAGTGAGACCTTTGATACGCTGCTTGATATCGAGCAAACGCCACGGACGCGAGTTGAGGAAGATTGTTTCCGAAGGTGTACCATCGACCCTCACACGGATTTTTTCGATGCCGAGTGCAAGAAGCTTTTGCACCTCTTCACCAGCGGCACCAAATCCGTAGCGTGTTTTCGCAATCGGCAATGCGATAACCGTACCGCCCGCGTCGGTTACACTCGTCAATGTCGATTCGGTTACGATCAGATACTTTTCTGCTTTCACTGCTTTCTACTCAAAAAGGAGACGTCCATCACATTGCGTTTCGCGATCCGTACTGCTTTCGGATTAGGGCCCAACTTAGGGAAAACTTAGCTGAGGTAAAGGCCTCAATAGCTCTGAAGTGTTCCCCAATGCGCCCTCAGTTACCGCTTTTTGCTCATTTTAGCCTGTTTCCTAGACAAAAACTACCATTTTGCGAGCGGCACCTTGTTACTGAATGCAAATATACAAAAATAAATCACCTTTGTCAATAGGTAAAGTTAAAAAAGTATAAAATATTATCTCTTTTATACATTTTGACTCAATTAACAGGGAATTACTACCGAAGTCTGTGTGGAAAAGTAATCCAGTTGACCGATTTTGCGTTTTATTCGATCTATATCTCCTCAAAACAATAATATTTTTGTTAAAATACATTTTTGCGTGTATATTTGGATTCTTGTAGAGGTTCAGCCAGATTGGTTGGGCGCTGAGATTTCAAGCCGAGGCCGCAAACTATGGATGAAGCGAACGAGCTACCGCAGCAAATTATTGGAGTATCCGGCACCCCCGAAACGCAGGGTGAACGGCTTCGTCGCGCTCGTGACGAACGCGGACTCAAGCAAGGATTTGTCGCGCGCAAGGCTGGCATCACGCAGCCGCATCTGAGTCGGCTCGAAAATGATGAGAGCGGCGTGACCGATTACACGCTCAAAAAACTTGCTGCCGCGATCGGTGTTTCCTTCGAAAATCTTCGTGTGCATGCCTCTCCCGAAAAGCCGATCGACCGAAGCGCGAACATCGACGAGGTACTCATGAGCGAAGCCGCGATGATTCGTTTTATGGGCGTAGAAAAACCGGATGCCGAAACATTCGAATGGGTGAAGCGATCACTGATGGTCATCCGCGATGAGATACAGCGGAAGAGGAATAACAAATCTGCGTGAAGAAAATATCTCGGTGTGTGAACAAGCAAAAGCGTTGCTCGCGGTGACCGATTAATTGCGAACGCTACTTCTCCCCTCGTTTCTTCTTACCACTGCGTCGCGGATTTTTTCTTTTGTCGCGTTCACGGGCGAGTGCGGCGGCGTAACTCTCTTCGATGAGGTGCCAATGATCCCGAATTTCTTTGAGTGATTGTGTAAGCCGAATGCCAACCCATTTGTGTCCATCACCGATCGCCTCGAAAAATTCGAGATCCTTTGGAAGCACAGCATCCGGTGCGCTATAGGCTTCGGTGCGTATCACGAGTCGGTTCTCGGCCATAAATGCGAAGACACATGTGCCGACAGCAAATCCATCATGCCCGAAAACTTTGCGTGCCTTCACATTCGGCAGAACGCCTAACTCTTCGCGAAGGAATAAATAATAAAACTCTGTGTCTGGGTTCATGAAAGACTGAACAGGAATACTTCAAAGCTGTTTCCCAAAAAATCCGATCTATCGCGCGAAGCCGAAAAAAAAGCCCCGCAATATGCGAGGCTTTTCTCTAAACTCTTTCGACATCTTTATCGTGTTCACGGTTTGACAACGCTGCCGTCCGGATTGTAGATCACTTCGAAATTCTTCTTTTTCTTTTCAGACATGAGCACTTCGAAGTGTACAACCGGTCCCTGCACATTCCTCTCAATGCTTTTTACTTTAGCGTTTGGATAGGTGCTCTTGATCGCATTCTTAACGCCCTCCGGAGCATCCGAAAGCGGTATGATCTCTTCGAGTTCTGTCAATGCACCATCGGCAGAATACAGCAGATCGCGCTTCGTCGTGCCTTCTTTGCTTTCGATTTCGTAGAACGCGACACCCTGCTTCATCTCTTCATTCGTGCCACGAATGGTCGCGTGCGGATATGCGGTCTGAAAAGCTTTCATCACAGCCGCTGGTACCTTATTGCGAGCGATCTTCCGTTCTTGGGCAAATCCGAGCGATGCGTAGAGCGATAGCATAACTATCGCGGCGGTGATAATTCTGTTTTTATTCATGTCATTTTGTGAATACGTAGTAATTTCCGAAGTCCAATTGTACCCTTATAGGGATGTTTCGACTCCATAATATGGAGTATCAACAGTTATTACCTTCTATTGCAATCCCCAAGCCAAAACAAATCGTGAGCGGATGAAAACGTTAAGGCCTATATTTGTGAGTCAGAATTCATCCATCTCCGATCGACACATTTCGTCTCAATGAAATTCACGATTCGAATTATCTCTGCCTGTTCTATTTTTCTTGTGCTCGCCTGCTCGGGTGCGTTACATGCGCAGAGTCCGTTCTGGAGCAAGAGTTTTGGTCCGTATGGTGGTGATATCGAATCGCTCACCTCCGGAAAGAACGGCATTGTGTATGCGGGGACCGATAGCGGAGTCTTTCGATCATTCGACGAAGGCATGCACTGGGAGAAATGTTCGAATGGCATCGGTAACGAGGAAGTCTTTACGCTGCATGTTACAAACAACGGATGGTTGCTTGCCGGCACAGAGGATACCGGTGTCTATCGTACGAGTGACATGGGATCGAACTGGGAGCGATCGAGCAGCGGAATACCGGATGGAGGAAGTATTCTCACGCTTATCTCGAATCCTGCCGGGACGATATTCGCCGGAACAGCCTTGCACGGAATTTACCGTTCGTTCGATAATGGCAAAACTTGGAGCGCCGCGAACAACGGTCTGATGACTACCGGCATTACAGCCTTTCAAATGGATACTGTTCGCAATATGTTTCTCGTCGGGACTGCTTATGGGACTTATCGCTCCGACCTCACCGGCGATCAGTGGCAACAAATCGATACACTCTCCAGCACCGTTGCCTCGATCGTGTTTGATTCACTCCATCACATTCTTGAGGCGACAACGAAAGTCGGAATTCGAATCTCCAGCGATAACGGTGCGACATGGAATTCGGCAAACGTCGGTCTTCCTCAAACCGCAATGCGATGCCTCGTCGTAGGTGCTCACGGCGAGACGTTTCTTGGAACAGTCGATAGCGGAATGTATTGGACGCGGAATAACGGTGCATCGTGGCAAGAGATCTCGAATGGGTTGACTGATTCGACAATCCTTTCGATGACGATGAGTACCAGCGGATATTTATTTATCGGATCGCTGAAGGCATTTGTCTACCGGTCCAATGTGTCGGTAAAAGATGTTGTGAGTCACGCAAACACGAACTCACCGAACGACATTTCACTCACACCGAATCCTTGTTCCAGTTTTGTAAGGATCGGAGCGCGCACAACTGCAAGCGATCTCACTGCACAGGTATTTGATATTTATGGAAGAGAAGTTGTGAGCGCGGCCGGTCACGTATTAAATACTTCTGCACTTGTCAGCGGAATATATCTCTGCGCGATTCGAACCAATGGACAAGTAACGACCAAGCGATTGGCGGTAGTTCGGTAACTCATCGTAAACCTCCTTTGCAGTAACCACTCCCAACCACTTTATTCGCCGTATTTTTGCCTCGACATAGACGATCGGTCTATGTCACGATCGGGTGACTTAATATTTTCAAACCCTTGTATAGCAGCTCGTCTTGTTTGTGGAATAAGAATCACACTTCAAAAAGAACGCACTTCGGTGTGTCGCTTTTTTTGAGAGGCAATCTGCTTGCGGTAATTCTCCTGTTCGCTTCGTGCACACCTATACCGTATTTGGTGCATGATGTCGAGATCACGATCACACGCAACGGCAACTGCAACGGCAATTGTCCCTGGTACTCGATGACGATACATGGCAACGGTAACATCGAATACACCGGCATCTACGATGTCATATTTATCGGCAGGCATTACGGACACATTTCGCAGGATACGATCATCAGTCTTGTACATGATTTTAATGCCATCGGATATTACGCGCTGCGTGATCGGTACGACACTGCGAATGTCTTTGATGCCGCGACCACCACGACGTCGATCCAAGTAGGTAGCAAATACAAACGCGTGATCAATCATGTCGGCGGACCGAGATCGTTGCAACGATTAGAAGAACGGATCGAGCAAGCGGTCACGGCGATTCAATGGATCGGCACACCCGAGGATAACGAAAAGCTTATCAAAGACAACTGGACGAACAAACGTGCAATGCGTGAGCAACTCGATAGCTTGGAGCAAGCCGACGACGAGATACTCGAGCAATATCAGCGTTTGTGGAAAGCAAAGAAGCTCCGCGAAGCGCAGCATCTGTTTCGCAAAGAGCGCGTGCTTAGTGAGAAGATTGCCGACACCTATCTCCTGTTTCAGCCCAGTGAATCGGATAGCTTACGTCTGGAGCTTATGCAAAAATATCGCAAGCTCTACAATATGCCCGAAGAGCCACCAGTGCAATAGTGCACAGCACTCCTGCTCGGAACTTACACCGCTTACTTCCTATTAAATTTATTGCGTGGCAACGCCACCGGTTGTGTTGTTTGAATTCCAATGCTCACACATATATGAACACCAGATCGTTCTTCGCATTCGCGAGTATCCTGATCATCGCCTTTTCCATGACGTGTGGCTCGGCGACGAATGCTTCGGCACAAAGTGCGGGCAATGCAATTGAGTTTGCCTACGGCGATCTCCTCACGGCAAAACCCGCGACCACATCGATCACGCATATCACGATCGAGTGTTGGCTCAACCCAAGTTCCGATTCGCAGTTTGCATTGCCGGTCTTTATTGGCAACGGTAGTTCGAATGGTTTTGGATTTGTAATGCATAACGGCCTTGATGCAACGCCAGGACAATACGTCTCGGTCATTCTTGGTGGTGTTACATTTTCTGTTACAGGCAACGCTGCACGCGTCCCGAAAAACATGTGGACACATCTTGCGATGACACGTGGTGACTCTGTTTGGATGCTCTATAAAAATGGCGTGCTTGTCGGTCGCGGCTTGGGAACACCGTTTCCACCCACTGTCTTCACCCTGATGGGCAAGCTCTATTCGGGCAAGATGGATGAAGTTCGCATTTGGAATCGAGAGCTCTCGCAAGCCGAGATTCGTGCGACGATGGACGTGCCACTCAAAGGCGACGAGGCCTCGCTTGTTGCGTATTATCCCATGAATGAATCGGGACAAGGTAGTGGCGTCACCATTCACAACAAGGCAACCAGTACCGGTGCGACGCTTGACGCAAAAACTTCGGGCGGTGCAACTTCGCCTGTACTAGCACAGAATGCTCTGCCGATGTTTAGCTCGGCGGCTCCACAATTTTCGCTTTCACATTTTCCGCAACATCAACAATTTTTTCCACGCACGGAAGGCGATACGGCAACAATAAATATATCGGGTGGGCTGCTCGATCAGACCTACGATTCGTCTGTCGTCGAGACCTATCGCAATGATATCCTGATACGAACTGCTTCGAGTCCGCTTTTCAATGCAACGACACAACCAACATTTAGTTATTCGACCACGATTCGTGCGGAGCTTGCGCAATACACCTATCGGCTCTATGCAAAGAAGAGTAACGCGTTGCGATTCCTTACGGAGGGTGCAGATATTGTTTGCGGCGATGCGCTGATGATTTGCGGACAATCGAATTCGCATCCATCGAATGCAACGGATACCTACATCAGCCCCTACTTACGCACCTATGGAATTCAAACATCGAATCTCAACTACACAACGTATGATGTCGCTGATACGCTTTGGGGCATGGCGAATGCGACA
>JBDTCS010000190.1:0-3295 GCA_039923455.1 Kapaibacterium sp. (SeqCode)
CACACCTGAGGTAAGCTTGCTAACTGTCGGTGACACGATGGCGATCCTGTCTGAAGGCAATAGCGCTTTTGAATTTGGCGTCCGAGTTGCGCTTCCATTCACACCTCGGGGTTCGACAGGGACAGAAATGTTTGGTGGTTTCGGGTTCGGCCTTACGGTTTGGGGTGACCGTGCGTCGGCAAATATTCCGCTTAGCTTTAGCGTCGATTATCCTCTGTCGTCTAGTGTACAATTGGATCTTACGGCATTGGTCTCTCCGTTTGTATATCTCGGTGGCGAAGGAAAGGACGTTTTATTCGGTATTTTAGTAGGCTTTCGATTCCCATCCACACAGGAGTAACTTTGCAGTTCTAACCCTTCGTTGGGGTAACTTTAATAAGTGCTCAGTGTTTAAGGACTGATCCTAAAGGCGAAGGGGCAAGTTTACTTTTTCCGAATTCAAATTGTCGTGAATAATTTCCGAATGCAGAAACGTGTTAGTCGTCTTTTTATCGTTGCACTTTCGTTGGGCTTCTTGTTGCTTGTCGCCGGCGAAGTATTTGCTCAGACGAAGAGTGACGTCCCTCCGGCGCCTGTGCCTACGCTTGTCAAGAATGTGTACTTCATGCCGTATGTTACGGGTAGCGGAAATTTTCATTCGGGCGAAGCATTTCCGAAAAGTGCAAGCGGCCTTGGCTACGGATTTGGACTCGCCTTCGATCTCACAGAGGATGGACAGAAGACCGGCTTTTATTTTGACTTTGCGTTTCAGGATATGCGCGCTGCCGCAAACGATGGCTCCTGCATGACGCAGCGCACGACCGATAGTCTGCTCTCCAGCGTGCGTGCTGAGCATTATTTTCGATACGCGATGGTCGAGACGTTCGTCAAGTTGCAGGGTGCAAAGTCTAACGGCTATTTTTTACTTGGCGCAAGCTTTGGTTATGCGACTACTGCACTCACGTTCAGCAGGGGGCTCTATCGTGATGAACCGGTCGATTGGAAGGGCGTCGATAATTTCAATCCGTTTCGTCTTGATATTCGCGCCGGCTTGGGCGTAATACTCGCGAACATCGGCAAGCACAAACTAATACTCGAAGCGCGAGTGGGTTATCCGATCACGAACGCCATCACCGGCTATCGCAACATTTGCACGGGCAATGGCATCGACGGCAATTGGAAGATCATTACGCTTCAGGCAAATCTTGGTCTGAGACTCTGAGGTCGCAACGCTCCAACCTCGCACTTGTCCAGTAAGCATTTCTTCCGATAACATCCTTCTCGCAAGCTTGCGGCTTGCCGCTTACGCTCGTTCCGATTGTATATTTGTGCGTGTCGAATCTCATCCAAAACTTAGTCTGTCAAATTATGTCCATGTACAACTCCCATCGTCAGCGCGTTCTTGCTTTCGTGCTCGGTTTTCTAAGTTGTCTCCTACTTCCGTTTGGTCTGCGAGCAGAAAAAGCGCCGACACTTGATTGGCAGCATACGCTCGGTGGTTCGCTTGACGATAAGGCGCAATTTATTATACCAACTTCCGATGGCGGTTATTTGATGGTCGGCCGTTCGATGTCGAAGGATGGCGATCTCGTGAAAAATCGTGGCAACTTCGATGCGTGGGTTGTAAAGCTCACCAGTACTGGTGGAGTTACTTGGCAGAATACTTACGGTGGCAAGCGAGATGATGAAGCGTTCTCTGTTGTCGCCGTTGCCGATGGATATCTCGTCGCCGGAATCTCCGGATCGATCGATGGTGACATTACTGATTTCCATGGTGGGTCGGGTGATGCTTGGGTATTTAAGATCAATCTGACAGGTGTTCTGCAATGGAGCAAGACCTATGGTGGATCGCTCGATGACGGCGCGCACTCGATCGTGGATGCTGGCGATGGAAGCTTTGTCGTTGCCGGTTACACCTTCAGCAACGATGGTGATGTGACGGGTGGCGTGCACGGCGGGGTCTCCGATGATTACTGGGTGTTTAAGATCAATGGCTCCGGCGTGCTCGCTTGGCAAAAGACCTATGGTGGTTCGAGTGCTGATCAGGCAAATCAGATTATCAAAACGATCGATGGCGGGTTTGCGGTGGTTGGAAATTCGGAATCGGCTGATGGTGATGTTACAGGACTGCACGGACAACAATCACGTCCGGATTTCTGGGTGGTGAAGTTATCGAGTTCGGGTTCGCTGATCTGGCAGAAGACTTATGGTGGCTCTGGTGAAGACATAGCGGAGTCGATTGTCGAAACACTTGATAGCGGCTACGCGATTGCGGGTTATACAACGTCGGACGATTTTAATGTCAAAGATCCTCGTGGTGATTATGATTGTTGGGTGATCAAAGTTCGCAAGACAGGTACACTGCAGTGGGCGACAACGCTTGGTGGCATGAACCAAGATCAGGCGTTCTCGATCGTGAATACGAGGGATTCGGGATTTGCAATTCTATCGACCACCTTGTCCAATGATAGTGATGTCAAAGGTCTGCACAACGCTGCTGGTGCTGCTGGCGACCTGTGGGTCACCAAACTAACACCAGTGGGGTATCTCGCTTGGCAGAAAACGCTCGGCGGTTCAGCACACGACGAAGGTAGTTGTATTCTCGCTACTTCCGATCGTGGATATCTCGTTGTTGGTATGACAAAATCAACCGACAGCGATGTCACCGGTCAACACGGTGGTGGGGATGCGTGGATTGTAAAACTCAAAGCAGATCCAAGTGAAGTTGCCCCCAACACCGCATCAGCGAATATTTCGCTCTCGATTTTTCCAAACCCGAGTAATACCATTGCACATGTCAGCTACACACTTGAACATGCGACACAAATCCGCATGACGCTCTACAATGTGATTGGTGAGCCGCTTGGAGTGATTGTCGATACGCGTGAGGAGGCGGGTTCGCACACTGCTGCGATTGATCTCTCACATTTTCCATCCGGCGAATATTTTCTGAAGTCGACTGTGGGCGCGAGGACGGAGCTTACGCCGATAACAATTCGTCGATGAATGTGCAAATGGTTTTTTAATAAAGCATTCTGAATGAACTTCTTGAACGTACAATCCATCGCACATCGCATGTTGCTCCCATCACTCCGATTTCCGATGCGGACGATCATGCTCGCGTCACTTCTTTGTCTCTTGCCAACTTTTGTGCACGCGCAACCTGCGATTCAGTGGCAAGTTTCGTATGGCGGCACGCAAGATGAGCGAGCGAATTCGATAATTCAAACTACCGACAGTGGCTATGCTGTTGCCGGATGGACACACTCGACCGACTGGGACATCAAGAAGAATCAAGGCATCTATGATTTCTGGA
>JBDTCS010000191.1:0-2559 GCA_039923455.1 Kapaibacterium sp. (SeqCode)
TATTTGGTTTGAAACGAATCCGGTTCAGTTCTACTGTTGAGCGAGGACAAGAATCTGCTCGAGCCCTCTACGATTTGAAGACCGAAAGAATGGTCGAAAGTTTTGAAGAAACAATCTCCTGTATCTCGCTACAATGGGTGCCATCACTGGACCCGAGATACCACAGCTAAGGCTGATCTGAATCTACAATGAGATAAGAAAGGAAATCTATGAACCCAAAACCCTATTAGCATTTACCACTAATCATCATTTCCGGCATTGCAAAAATGCTGCCGTGAACACGCCCCATCGCTATCCTACAGCGTCAGGGCGTGTTCTGGTTTTTGGTGTGAATCGCCCCGCTTTTGGCCGCTTTTGGATCAACTTTTCGACCTCACCGAAACATACCAGGCGGTTTACTCGTTTAAAGAAAAAAGCAAACCACCATCCGGCGAAATTGCTCGTCCTCAATACGCGTTTTCCCGTTCTAATTTCCGAGTACCTCCACTGCCGTATATTTGTACTTCTATCAGTGGAAAATGCCCAACATCGTCGTAATCGCTCGATCTTTAACTTGACTTTGCTTCGAAGACTCTTCGTCTGTGCACTTATTTTGAGTTTGCCTCAGCTTTTTGGCTGTGGTTCAACGCAAACTACCGTTAAAGGACCGCCGTATTTGCCGCTGATGAACGCGCTTGATAAGCAGTTCTTCCATTCGCCGGTGGGGGATATCGTCGGGCATTATCCGAAGGATTGGCTGCTCGTTAATATCGAGCAAATGGCTGAGTTTGACGAAGTCCTGTTTCTCTATTCCGATCCTGAACGCACGCGTGGATTGGTCCTAGTCGAGATCCCCGGCACTGCCGAACTTCGCAGAAACGTTGAGCGGGACGGCCTTCTTGCCCTAGCGCAGGAATCCTTTCAACTCAAAAACAAGCGACTCGACGAGCATCATCAGACCGAGACAAAACTCGCGATCACGAAGCAGCCCGAGCTTTTTACGGTGGAAGGAAAGCTCTTCGCAAGCTATGAATATGCGGGCTCAGAGACGCGAACCGGTACGATCCATCAAAACCGCTCGGTTGTATTCACGACCGGTGCCAGATTTTACGAACTGGCCATGATCGAACTGAAACCGACTTTGAAGATGAATCACATAGAGAACTTCCGATTGCTCGAGTCTGTTATCGGCGGCCTCGAAGGGGTAGCAGTCATTCGGACTACGACCGTGAAGGATAATACCCCTTAGTTTTGGTTCTTGTTTTGTTTGATCGACGCAAGTTTTGGGGCGTCGCCAAGTGGTAAGGCAGCGCCCTTTGGAGGCGCCATTCGGAGGTTCGAATCCTCCCGCCCCAGCTGTTTTTTTGTTCTGCGTAGTTTTTGTTGTGCTCTAATATTCCGGTTGTGCTTTCCCGGCTCTAATCTCAATACCGATCATGTCGCATCCCAAGATCGTTACCGGCAGGAGTAATCCTGTGTTTGCTGAGGGCGTTTCTAAGGCACTCGGAATTCCGATCTCGAGCGTCCGCATTAAAAACTTTGCAGATGGAGAGCTTTGGGTAAAGTATGATGAGAACATTCGCGGCGAGGACCTCTTCATCATTCAATCCACGATGCCGCCCTCGGATAATCTCTTCGAACTTCTGATGCTCATCGATGCAGCGAAACGTGCGAGCGCGAAACGCATCACGGCAGTGCTCCCATATTTTGGTTATGCTCGTCAAGATAGAAAAGATCAGCCACGTGTTGCGATCACGAGTAAGCTTGTCGCTAATCTTATCACGAAAGCCGGAGCCGATCGTATCATCTCGATGGATCTTCATGCACCGCAACTTCAAGGTTTTTTCGATATTCCGTTCGACCATCTTTATGCATCGAACACTTTCGTAAAACATTTTCAAGGCGAGAAGCTAAAGAACCTCACGATCGCTTCGCCGGATGTTGGTGGTTCGAAAATGGCGCGTGCGTATGCGAAGCGTTTCAACTGCGATCTTATCATCATTGATAAACGCCGACCGAAACCGAACGTGGCCGAAGTGATGAATATCATCGGCGATCCAAGAGGTCGCGAGATTATTCTCATCGACGACATGATCGATACCGGAGGCACATTCACGAATGCTGCGAAAGCATTGAAAGATGCAGGCGCGAGAGCCGTCTTTGGTGCGTGCACGCATCCGGTATTGAGCGGCAACGCGATCAAACGCATCGAAGAGTCGCCGATCGAATATCTCCTCGTTACCGATACGATTCCGCTCAAGATGCCTTCACCAAAAATCCGAGTCAAATCGGTTGCAAAAGTTTTCGCCGAAGCCATCAAGCGCACCCACGAAGACAAGTCGATCAGCTCGCTCTTCGATACAGATAAGTAGTCGTCACTCTCGTCTACGATTTGTTCTCGTCCAAACTTGGCATAGACCTCGTAGGGCATCGTATACGCTCCGTTTTTGCACCATAAATCCGTCGCCCTTGAAACCTTTTCAGAACTAAAGGTTCTTATATTGTGGGGCTTGCATTGATGCACTCTGCCGCTCGCTTATGAAAAAATTGCTTTGGGTTTTAATTTTGGTCTTTTTCGCC
>JBDTCS010000192.1:0-3854 GCA_039923455.1 Kapaibacterium sp. (SeqCode)
ATTTTTGGGACCAATCTGCTACGCGCAATCAGCACGAGTATCCGCGACACCAATCTGTTCCGGTCCACCATGCGAAGGAATTAATATCGTCGAGTGGCAAGATTGCAAATGGACTCCGACTAGCACAGCCGGTGGTTCGCCGACGACTTGGACTTCATTGCCAGGTGCGATGGGAACACCGCTTTACTTCACAAACAAACTGAAGAATCCTGGCACGACGATACAATCTGTCTGGTATCGCGTCAAGATTAAGAACGGTGCGTGCGATCCTGTTTGGAGTGATGCATACGAAATACAAGTCAAACCAAAACTTACGGTTTCGCTTTCGCCGCTGTCGGGACAAATGTGTCCGCCGACGACGAGTATTCTGCTCACAGCCACGACCGATTATACGCTTGGTATCAGCTACTCATGGTATCTGAATGGACAGTTGATCTCGACCGGAACTTCGAATACATACTCCGCGACACAGGCCGGTTACTACTATGTGATCGCGAGTGACGCTGTATGTGGCACGAGCGCAAAGTCTCAAGTTGCAAAAATCTGCGGTGCACCGAAAGTTGTTATCACCGGACCGTGCGTCGCTTGCAAAGATCAGAAGTTTGATCTTGGAACGATCATCTCAACCGATCCGGATGGCTGCGCGAATAATTGCAACTTCCAATGGTCGACATCGAATGGGACGATCACATCATCAACTACAGGTCCAACTGCGACTGCTATCGGACCAGGTACGTACACGGTTTTAGTAACGTGTGGAAATTGCACGACCAAAGCAACGATCGTTGTAGGTCCGTGTCCATCTACTACTGAAGCGTGTGATTGTGGTTCGTGGTTGGATGAGCCGTTCACATTCGTTGGTGAAAAAGACTCCATCGGCACACCTTGCGGCGTCAAGATGAAACTTGTTGCCGGGACCTACAGTATCACGCTTCCGTCTTTTGAGTGCAAACCAAAAGATCTCTGCGAAGCGAAATATGCGTGGAGCATTTCTGGTCCTGTAAGCGGAAGTGGAAGCGGTCAGCAGTTATCCTTCAACTTCTCCGCTGCGGGTAGTTACACATTAAGCGTTACACCGATCTGCAATGGCAAAAAATGTCCGCCGTGTGTTATCAAGATACTCGTCGAGAAAGATTGTGGCTGCGGCGATTGGTCGGGTGAACCGGTTGTGTTCAGCTCGCCGAGCGAGACGATCAAGAGTAAATGCGGTGACCTTGCTACGTTGCAAGGTGGGGCTTATACAATCACGATCCCTACATTCTCGTGTGCTCCGAAGGGCGATTGCAAGCCAAACTACATGTGGAACATATCGGGGCCTGTGATCGGAAGTGGAAACACGACAGCGAACACTATTCCGTTTATCTTCTCGACACCCGGTTCGTACATGCTGACGATATTCCCTATCTGCAATGGTAAGGAATGCCCGCCTTGCAAATTGAAGATCATCGTTCTTAACGATTGCAAGTGCGGTAGCTGGAAGGGCGACCCGCTCACAATGAGTTCGATGACGCAGCAGTATTCTGCAAAGTGCGGCTCTGGGCTGAACATCGAAACGGGATCGTATGCGATCACTGCACCGACCTACATGTGTGATCCAGCGGCGAGTTGCGCCACTACATACATGTGGGATATCAACGGACCCACCACGCAAAACGGAACCGGCAAAACCTTTGGCTTCAGCTTTGCAACTCCGGGGAATTACACGATAACTATCGTACCGCTTTGTGGTGGTAAGAAGTGTCCGCCGTGTGTGATCAAAGTTGTGGTGTCGCTCGCATGCGATTGTGGTGATTGGATTCACGGCAAGGCTACGATCACGAGCCCGGGTGTGCCTCCGCAATTTGTGACATGCAACGGAAGTGTTTCACTAAAGCCTGCGCCATATACCATTGCCGTCCCGGCATACATTTGCAATGGGAAGAAATGCACTCCTCAATTTGAATGGAGTGTGAGTGGTGCTGCAAACGTGAATGGCTCCGGTTCGATGATTCCATTCAATTGGACGACACCGGGGACATACGCGATAAGTGTTACACCATACTGCAACGGCAAAAAATGCGCAGCGTGTCAATTCACGATCGTGATATTACCGGATTGCAATTGCGGCTCGTGGCTTAAGTTTCCGATTACGTTGAACGGGCCAAGCTCGCAGATGAAGATAGGTTGCGGCGGTAGTGTAATCATCGATAATGGCGCCTACACGATCTATCCGAATTATCTCTGCGGTGGTCCGGGATGCGTGGCTTCCTATAATTGGGGGATTACGGGACCGACTTCGGCCACAGGATCCGGATATTCGATTCCATACACGTTCCTTCTTCCCGGTGTATACACCGTCAAAGTTGTACCGGTTTGCGGTTCGAAGACTTGTGACACGTGCACATTCCTCGTGACTGTGAAACCATGGCATCTGTTGATCCATCAGTCGCTGCTGACGGGCGAAGCGGATCCGGTCAATGTTGGGCTGAACGAAGCTCGTGCGAAACTCGGAACGACAGCACTCGGTGCGAAGGTTGACACTTGGTACAAAAAACTCAACGAGAACCACGCGATACCGGTGATGATCGAGAAGCATTTCGCTGAACTACGATCGCTGTTCCACATCGCACGCAAAATGCTGACCGATGACGGTACACTCGAAAAGGATGATGTCGATCTGATCGACCGCGTGATGAAGCTGATGGATTCGTCGATTGCATCTGCTCCGGCAGGCTTGATCGATACCTGTCTCATGAAGCTAAGAGATTCCGTCGGACAAAAATGGTCGGCTGTGCTCAACAACTTGATCAAGGAGTAGCGAGCGCGCTAAGGTATAGGAGCAGAGTGGTCGCGAGTCTGAGCTTGTGACCACTCTTGTTGAGAAGAAGTTTAAGAAAGTGTCTCACATTTACAATTCATGTTCGTGTTCTATTCTATATCATGCTAAAATAACTTTGTGCCCTTCTTGTGTTGCTTCCGTTACTCGCTTCGTGTACTAGCAGCACTGGGCCACTGCCCTCTGGTGCAGAAACTTGGGTCGTACCAAATGTGGGGAGTACGTTCACTTACGATGTATATGCGACCGATAGTTTGGGTGTTCCGATTCCCGGACTTCGCGACACTTCAATCAGTACAGTTGTGCAAAGTAATTTTCCTATTGGTGGCAAAACGGGGGTAGTTGTCTTTCAAAACAAGAGCACTGGAACGCTCGACAGCAATTTCATCACCTACGAAGCAAACCATAACCTCACTGCGTATCTGCTTTCCGATAACACCGGCCAAAGTGTTTGGAATACGATTCCTGTTGGAACCGGTGGCGCGAGCGGCGCGGTGTCGGAGAAATCTACCGTCCACGGTGGAGTTTCAACTGTTACTCTTGATTCAACACTTATCACGATGGTCGGTGTCGAAACCCTGACCATCAAGGGACAATCCATTTCGACCAAAAAGGTGACGCTCCAATCACATGCTGTCTCCCGAGACGACGGTGTGATCACCATTAGCATAAATGCGACAGATCTAAACTACTACTACGCACCTTCGCTTGGCTTTTTTGTCAAGGAGACTCGTCCATATCGCTTCGACGCTTTAGGCAATCATGAGAATGGTGCAACGCAAATCTTGATCGACTACAATTTGAAGTAATGGATTGGCGTTACCGATGTAAACGCCCCCATTCTTCTTTTGTCAAACGATAGACGAGATGTCTTTGCAGCGGATGACCTTCGGGCACTCTTGGGTGATCGAAATCATCCGCTGTATTGCGTGACATGCCGAGCTTTTGCATTACGCGAATTGATGGAAGATTCGAAAGCGCGGTGACCGCGATGATCTCGCCGGCTTGAACCGTTTCAAAACCGAATTCCAAACACGCA
>JBDTCS010000193.1:0-2223 GCA_039923455.1 Kapaibacterium sp. (SeqCode)
AAATGCATTCCGTGCCAATGAACCGTCGTCGCATCGTCAAGTCCGTTATGGACATTGATGTGAACCGAGTCGCCTTGACGGAAGATGAGCGTCGGTCCCCAGATCGGTCCATTAATGCCTTCCGTCGGAGTGGACGGTCCGGAAAGGAAATGTGTAAACGAAGGCGCCGGTGTAAGATCGAATGTAGTGCCCGAAAGCGTGTCGGGTATCCACAACGGAATATACTGCGCAGTAGCCCGTTCGGTTAGCATGAGCGCGCCAAATGCGAGCGAAAATAGAAATAGAATGTATGTTCTTTTCATATGCATCCAATTCGATTGTGCTGCGGCGTTCATGGTTAGGCGCTCCCGATTACTCTGCTCGCTTCATTACGTATGTTAGTTGCCGATCTTCGTAAGGGATTGCGTGATGACTGTCTGTCCGGCTTGCAGTCTTAGAAAATAGTGACCGCTCGGTAAATTTGTGGCATCGTACTT
Source organism: Kapaibacterium sp. (SeqCode) (assembly GCA_039923455.1). Taxonomy (GTDB): domain Bacteria; phylum Bacteroidota; class Ignavibacteria; order Palsa-1295; family Palsa-1295; genus JBDTCS01. The sequence goes on from JBDTCS010000193.1 coordinate 477, forward strand.
TACGACATGTGCGCCCGAAACGAGCCTTGCGTTTGTAAGTGTCGCAACTTCATCACCAAGCACATTGTACACTCGAAGCGTCACGACTTGCTCATCGGCAAGTGTGAAATGCAGATTCGTAGATGTGCGAACAGGATTTGGATAGCTCTGATCGAACTGCACCACTGCAGCAATTCCCAATCGAGAAGACACGCCGAGACCCGCAACATTAATCACACCGGTCATTCCAAATGATCCATGCACGTTGCAGTGATAAGCGTACTTACCGGCTGCACGTATCACGTAGATATATTCTGTGCCAGCATCGACAGGTCCAAGCGCATCGGCCCCTTTAGGAACGCTATCCATTCGCAGTGGATGCGTGATGAAATCGCCACGCCAAACGATGGTATCACCAATATGTGCCGTGAGCGGAGTTGGTTGGTACTTGATTCCGGTGTTGCCACCAAAAATAATCGTGTCCTGAACAGCAAATGCTTGCGTGGACGCGAGTGCGAGAAATACGAGAACAAAACTGAGTACGAATCTTTTGGCAAGTGACATGAATTTTTCCTGCTAATAAAAATACAGTGGACAAAACGGTTGAACGGGAAATAAATCTATGGCAAATCTACACAGAATTTGAGATAAAGACTTCAACTAAGCCAAAATAATATGAGCGCCAGGCCTAGACTTGGGCGGATAGTTCGAGAAGCAACGAGTTCAAAAGAACGCTTGCAATACTTTGCTCCCAATTTGTGTATATTTGACAGGTTCAGCACAATCTCAAAAACGGATCAAGATCAATCTCCGTGCTTCCGCTTCCCCTTAGAAAACGTAAAGATATTCCTGACTACTTGTCCATCAGCGCTTCCATGCTTGGATGGGCTGTTTTAGTCTGCTTTCTACTCGTACCTCGGATAGTACAAGCCCAAAAAATCATTACACAGTTTCGGCATTTCGGCACCAGCGAAGGCCTCTCCGAAGGGTCGATCCTTTGCATGATGCAAGATAGCAAAGGTTTTATTTGGGTGGGCACTCGGCATGGACTAAATAAATACGACGGATACACGTTCAAGCATTACGCCGCGAAATCCTACGATACGTCGGGGCTGCAAAGCGACGTTATCTTAGCGCTGTGTGAAGATAGTGCACATACGATCTGGGTCGGTACCGGTGGCGGAGGTTTGTATGCGCTCGATCCGAAGACGGATCGGATGGTCCATTATCGGTTCGATGCAAAGAACGTCCGCTCTATCGCAACCGATGACATTCGTTCGCTGCTTGTTGATCGCAACAGAAAGTTATGGATAGGCACACGAAGCGAAGGGCTCAACTCTTTTGACCCGCGAACAAAACAGTTCGTGCGATATCGAATCCCTCAAGCTGATTTTCCTTCCGATGATCCGAATAGAATTGAGGGTCTCTTCGAAGGTGACGACGGGCGGATCATTCTCAATGCAATACATGCTCCGAGTGTATTCGATCCAGTAACGAGTACTGCAATGCCGTTCCTGTCTGACCACGCAACGAAAAATCATCGGATTGAGTACGTCTGGCCGTCCGGTGTGAAAGGCAAAATATTGTGCAGTGTGATTATTGGAGAGAGCAAACGTCAGATTTGTTTTATTGACTACGCAGACCGTACGACGGTAGAGCCGCTGAGCGAACTGCTGAACTCAGCGCTTGCAAGTGTGGGGATCCAACCTAACATCCTTCGTCCGTCAAATATGACGAACGACCTTGGATCGTATCTGATATCTACAAC
>JBDTCS010000194.1:0-31799 GCA_039923455.1 Kapaibacterium sp. (SeqCode)
CTTTTGGGATGGTGACGGTTTTCATGCGTTCTCCGGTGAGTCAAGCTTGGAAGCCAATGCCAACTATGAACTCGGGCATCATGGTAAAGCATTGCGCAAAGATGGCAAGCCGATTGGCTTCGATATGTCGATCACGACCAACGTGTTCTTCATGGCCGTCTCCGCGATTGTGATCTTTTTGTTGGTACGTTCGGCTGCTTCGAAAGCAAAAAAGACGATGGTGCCGAGCGGGCTTCGCAATGTGATTGAGGTATTCGTGATCTTCATTCGCGACGAAGTCGTCTATCCGAGTTGTGACCCAAAATATGGCGAGCCGCTGCTCCCATTTTTTCTTTCGATCTTCTTCTTTATTTTGGTGATGAATCTGATCGGCCTTGTTCCATACGGACACGCTGCAACAGGTTCCGTTAGTGTGACGGTCGCGCTTGCTATTTGCACATTTGTCGTTACGCAGATCGTGGGTGTGAAGGCGATGGGACTCAAGAACTTCGCGAAACACTTGACCGGCGGACTCGTAGATATGGATATCCCGATCGGCATCAAGATTCCGCTGATCTTGATCATGATTCCGATTGAGATCATGGGCCTCTTTACCAAGCCTTTTGCGCTCGCAGTTCGTTTATTTGCGAACATGACCGCGGGACATATTGTTATCGTGTCGCTGATCGGTTTGGCGTTCCTGTTCAAGTCATTGCTTGTAGGAACATTCGTCTCTGTGCCATTCGCGCTGTTCATCAATTTGCTTGAATTGCTTGTGGCATTTTTGCAGGCGTATATCTTCACAATGCTCTCGGCGCTCTTCATCGGCATGATGGCGCACTCAGAGCATGAAGAGCACTCAGCAGAAGAAGGACACGCCCACGCCTAAACGGGCTTCGCAAGCGTTGCTTGCAATAGTGTTAGGCAAAGATTTTTTTTGTATTGAAACGTTAACTCTAAAAGGATAAAAAAAGGACTATGAACCCATCAGGCATGGCATATCTCGCAGCAGGTCTTGGAGCATCAATGGCTGTTGTTGGCGCAGGCTTCGGCATCGGCAAGCTCGCTTCATCGGCACTCGAAGCTTCCGGTCGTCAGCCAGAAATGGCCGGCGGACTCCGCACTACGATGATCATTGCAGCTGCGCTCATCGAGGGTATCGCGCTTTTCGCGCTCGTTATCTGCATCATCCTTTCGAGCAAGTAAGACGTTCTTACCAATAGAGACCTTGTCTCTAACGGGAGAAAATTTGTCAGGCGGGCTGGCGAGAGGCTTTGATGCATCTGGTCTGCCCGCTTCTTGGCATCTTTGTTACGGCGAAGTTTGCTTCGAATATGCAGTTTGTGGCGTGAGCTACGCCAAAAATTTTCCCGTCGTTGGAAGTTTTTGAGTTGGTTGAGCTGATAGATCGGCAGTTGTAGCTCCGAAATAATTTGAGTCGAATCGTTTAGTGTTCGAATAACTTAACACGCGTTCTTAACAAGCGTTACTGACATGCTCGAGATCAACCCGGGACTAACTGTCTGGACTTTCATCATCTTCCTTGCCTTGATGGCCGTTCTTGCGAAGGCAGGTTGGAAGCCATTACTGGCTTCGTTGAAAGGTCGCGAGCAAGCGATCGCGGATTCTTTGACGCGTGCCGAGCAAGCCCGCGCAGATGCCGAGCGTATGATTGCGGAGAACAAGCGTGAACGCGCTCGTGCAGAGGAAGAAACCCAAAAGGCATTACGCGAAGGCAAAGAGTACGCGGAAAAAATGCGCACCGAACTCGTCGCCAAAGCTTCGGAAGAAGCAAAGCATTTGCTCGAACAGGCCAAAGCGGAGATCGCCCGCGACACACGTGCCGCACTCACACAACTTCGCTCCGAAGCAGCAGACCTCGCTGTACTCGCAACCGGCAAGCTCCTCGACGAGAACATGAACGAAGAGCGCCATCGCAAAGTGATCAACTCCATGATCGCTGACCTTCCGACCAACTAAGTCCACTAATCAGCTAGTCAACTAATCAGCTAGTCAACTAATCAGCTAGTCCACTACTCATCGACAACTAAAAACTTTTCGGCATGAACCAACGAGTTGCTCGACGTTACGCAGAAGCACTGATCGGAGTCGGTGTCGAGAAAAATAATCTCGACGAGCTCAGCCGCGATATGCAAGCTATCGAAACCACGCTATTCGATTCTCGCGAGCTTCGTAATCTCCTGAACAGCCCTGTCGTCCGTCCGGACGCCAAGATCAAAGTGTTACATGAAGTATTCACCGGCAAGATCGGCAACGATTCGATGCTCTTCGTGGAGTTGCTCGTGAAAAAAGGTCGTGCGGATGTGATCGGTGATACCGTTGCAGAATTTCGTGCGCTCGTCGATACGAAGCGCAACATCGTGCATGCTACGATCAAAAGTGCAGTCCCTTTGAGTCAGCCGGAAGAGGAGACGATCACCGCAAAGCTCGAAAAGATGACGGGCAAAACCGTCGTCTCAAAATTCATAGTGGATCCGAGTGTCCGTGGCGGTTTCGTCGCAAGAATTGGTGACACGATGATCGATGCAAGTTTGTCCCATCAGTTGGAATTGCTTCGAGAGCAGTTCAAACATGGTGGTTCGGCTGTGCTTAATTAGACAAGTTGTTTTTAGCTAAGTTTTTGGTTTACAACCTTTTGACGGGTCGCGGGTTAGCTTTTACAGAAGTTCTCGCCGTCTGTCCCGGAAAGATGGGAATGTGAAGAGTTTGAGTAGAAACGGATTGCGCATTTTTGGTGGAGTACTGATCGCACTGTTGTCATTGCAGAGCGTTGCCGTGACTAGTGCAGACGCGCAGACTACCGCCAAGAAAAAGAAGAAGCGAAAGAAATCGCTTTCGATTGTGAAGCCGGGTAACGGTGGATTCCATCCGACCTACGACATGGGGCCAGGTTCGGTCGGTTCCTACTTCTATTCAGTCGCTGTCGGATCATCGTGGAAAGTGAAGACAGTCCAGCGTTACTATAATTCTGACAACAAGGTCATAGCCGCTGATAGTATTTTGAGTGTCGAGACTGTGACTTCAAACTCGACAAAGTCTTTGCAAGGATTGCCACTCGTGATCAGTCAGTCGAGATCTTGGCGAGCAGGTGCGGAAACAAAAGTAGATACCGAGCAGTCGCTCTATTATGTTGATGATTCGCTTCTGATGGCCGTCTTCAACAATAGCACCACAAACGGCGACAACCGATTTCTTTTGGTCGCGCCGCTTCGCATCGGTGGCAGGTGGTTAGAGAAAGCAGATGATTCGATTCGCACGGAGATCGTCAGCATGCACGACACAGTGACGACGACAGCTGGTGGCTTCGGGAATGTGCTCGTCACTTCGACGAAGCTTGGGCAAGGAGAACTTGCAAAATATTTTGTGCCGAACGTCGGCTTAGTGAAGACGGTGTTTCGAGGCGTCGGAAGGCGAGCAGGTACTTCGGTGGTTATCACATCCGAGCTTCAAGAGTTCATTCGCGGCGAAGATCCACCAAAGTTTGGAAAGCCGTAAGCATTGGTGTTTTGCTTGAACGCGCGAGCAAGAAAAAGTTTTTTTGTTGATCTATATTAGACTTATACGAGCATGTCAGCAGTCAGACCAGACGAAGTAAGCGCGATACTGCGCAAGCAATTGACCGGTTTTGAGAAGGAAGTAGATATCTATGACGTCGGCACAGTACTCCAGATCGGAGATGGTGTTGCACGCGTCTACGGACTCACCAAATGTATGGCCGGCGAGCTGCTCGAATTTCCGGGCGGTGTATTCGGAATGGCACTCAACCTCGAAGAAGATAACGTGGGTTGCGTGCTCTTCGGCGATGAGACGCTCATAAAAGAAGGCGATACCGTTCGTCGTACCGGACGTGTAGCTTCGATGCCGGTTACCGATGATATGCTTGGCCGCGTTATCAATCCTCTCGGCATTCCTGTCGATGGTCGCGGACCGATCAACACCGACAAGTTTCTTCCGATCGAGCGTAAGGCGCTCGGCGTCATGCAGCGCTCGCCGGTTAATCAACCGTTGCAGACAGGTATCAAGGCGGTTGACGCGATGATCCCGATCGGTCGCGGACAGCGCGAACTCATCATCGGTGATCGTCAGACTGGTAAGACGGCCGTTGCGATCGATGCGATCATCAATCAAAAGTACACGCACACTGCCGAAGCAAAAGCGCAAGGCATTGAGCCTGTGTTTTGCATTTATGTTGCAATCGGCCAGAAGGCATCGACTGTCGCAAACGTGATGGCGAAGCTCGAAGAGCATGGAGCACTGCAATTCACAACGATCATCTCGGCGACAGCATCCGATCCTGCACCGCTACAGTTCATTGCGCCTTATTCCGGTGCAACGCTTGGCGAGCATTTTCGTGATTCGGGACGTCATGCGCTTGTAGTGTATGATGATCTTTCGAAACAGGCAGCAGCCTATCGCGAAGTGTCGCTTTTACTCCGTCGTCCACCAGGCCGCGAAGCATATCCCGGCGACGTTTTTTATCTTCACTCACGCTTACTAGAGCGTGCTTCAAAGCTTTCGGCAGATCTCGGCGGCGGTTCGCTCACAGCGCTTCCCGTTATTGAGACGCAGGCTGGTGACGTATCGGCCTACATTCCAACGAACGTGATTTCGATCACAGACGGACAGATTTATCTTGAGCCAAACCTTTTCAACGCTGGTGTTCGCCCTGCTATTAACGTTGGTATCTCTGTGTCGCGTGTAGGTGGTAACGCACAGATTAAGGCGATGAAGAAAGTCGCCGGTACGCTTCGTCTCGATCTCGCGCAGTATCGCGAGCTCGAAGCATTTTCGAAGTTCGGTTCGGATCTCGATAAGGCAACGCAAGCGCAGCTTCGTCGCGGTCAGAGGCTTGTGGAGTTGCTCAAACAAGGTCAGTACGCACCACTCGCAGTCGAAGAGCAGGTCGTTTCGATCTTCGCAGGTACACAAGGTTACATCGATGCTGTTCCGGTCGAGCACGTTCAGCGCTTCGAGAAGGAATTGCTTGAGCTCATGCACTTGCGTCACCAAAATATTTTGACGTCGATCGCAACGACGAAAGTGCTTGACGATGCAACGACCGCAGAGCTTCGCACGATTATTAAGACATTCGCAGAAAGCTTCAAGCACTAATCAGGTGCTTGGGGCTGCACGATAATTAACCCTCTCAAAAAACTTACCACATGCGTACTGACGTGTTTGGTGCAGCGACGATGTGTGGTCATGAGATATCGAGTGGGGAATCGGTCGAGCGCCGTGTAGCTTGGCTCGCAAACTTTGGGTGCTTCGCACTCTTCCTTGTTCTTTGGAATATTGTTTTTGTGCTCGGGACCGAGCAATCCTACGCGCAGCAAGGCGATCGACCGCCTGCGGGTAAGACCTTAGCCGATTCCACGCGCTCCGATTCGGTCGCGCAAATGCTCTTTGGAAGACCGGACGCGCGATCTACGCGACCGAATCATCCCGAGGAAAAATTGCTGCAAGCAATTGTTTCGGCTGGTGCGGGTAGCTATGCGAGGTACCGCGGTTTGGAATACGGCACCAAGTTCGATCCAACACTCGGCGTAGATTTTTATCTGATGCCTGGCGGTGATCTCGGTTTTTTGCTCGGTGGTCATTTCGGATTCTTGACAAATTTCTCGACTGGTATCGACCTCGGTTTGCGAGTGCCGATATGGAAAGCACCGGAGACAGGCTCGAAGATTTTTCTCGATGGCTCTGTTCTCTTCTTCGACAATGAAGAGGGAGTGCAATCGTTTCAGACCGGAGCGCGACTCGGATTGTCGCGATACTTTCAGGCAAAGGGTTTCGGAGTTGAATCAAGACTCGTCGGTGAGTTTCGCGGTATGAGCTTAGAGGATTCCCTGCACACTTCGAAGCCGTGGTGGTGGGCAGGCATCGAAGTAGGAATTTCGTTCTCGCTGATCGGTGAGCAGAAGCCACTCTTGGCTAAGGATTCGCTCCGGGCTGCGATGCGACATATCATGTCCGCAGAAGAGTTAGATGATTTCGATGGCATAAACTCTGAGAGCGAGTTGCATGATTGGCTCGAAAGATTTTGGAAGAAGCGAGATATTACTCCGAAGACTCCGGACAACGAAGTCCGCGAAGAATTTGAGAGACGTGTAGAGTTTGCGAATAGTAGATTCTCGAAGTCGAGAAGACTGGGCGTAGATACCGATCCAGGTAGAACGATCGTGATCTATGGAATTCCAGATCATGAAGCACACGGTACATCTACCTCCGATCAGTTTTCGGAGTACATGCTTTGGACGTACTATCAGCGTGTGCGGGGCACCTCGAACGCCGCGTTTATTTTTGAAGCGTTGCGTGGTGGAGAGATGCGGCAGGTCTGGTCGAATGTTCCGGGCGAGGACATGGGTCCGATACCAAAGGATCTGCCATTCAGCATCGTGCAGTCATTGCCGGCGTTTGTGCGGTGAGGTAATGCGAAGCTCGGAAGCGAGAGCGGTGACAAAAGTTTTGAATACGGTTACGTTGTAGATAAGAAGATGGCAACACTTAGGGAGATCAAACGCAGGATCGTCGGTGTCAAATCGACGGCGAAGATCACGCAAGCGATGAAGATGGTCGCGGCTGCAAAGCTGCGTCGTGCGCAGGATGGCATTAATGCCGCCCGCCCATATTCGCGTGCGCTCGAAATGCTGCTCAAGGATGTCCTTCGCTCTGTCACCGAAGAGACCGGAAAGTCGCCGTTGCTCTACGGTCGTAAGCACGAAGAGCCGAACATGGATCGCGTGCTCCTAATCGTTATCACAAGTGATCGTGGACTTGCCGGTGCATTCAACTCCGGACTCATCCGATTTGCTGAGAACCGCATTCACGATGAATACTCCGAACATCAGAAATCCGGTCGTCTGAACCTGATCACAGTTGGTCGTCGTGGCACGGATCATTTCACGAAGCGCGGCTATCCCATTCTTGATCGCTACGTTGGAATTTTTACAAAGTTAGAGTTTGCGACCGCTCGTGCGATCAAGAACCAAGCCGTCGATTTGTTCAATCGCGGTGAGTGCGATCGTGTTGAGATTATTTACAACATGTTCAAATCGGTCGTCGCACAAAAGCCAAGCGCTGAACGCTTGCTGCCTGTGCTCGATGAATCGGTCACATCCGGCGGTACCGACACCGAGGAAAATCTCGAATACATTTTTGAGCCGGAGCCCGATTCGATCTTGAATGTGCTCGTGCCTTCGCATCTCGAGACGATGATCTGGAAAGCACTTTTAGAATCCAATGCAGCCGAGCAAGGTGCACGTATGACAGCCATGGATTCGGCCACAAGGAACGCACGCGACCTCGTTAACGCATTGCAGCTCTCCTTCAACAAAGCACGTCAGGCAGCGATCACAAAAGAAATTCTGGAGATCGTCGGAGGAGCCGAAGCACTCTCGCAGGCATAAACAGTATTCGCATTTTTAGTTGAATGGAAAAAGCTGATGATCCAAGGGTCATCGGCTTTTTTTTGCAGGTCCGGTCAATTGAAGTTTAGTACCGGAATATTTGAGACCGGCACCTTGATGTATCCTCCAATAGTCGTGATCGGTTCAAGGTGAAAGAACGGTACCGTATACTCGTAAAACGGATAAAGGATCACACCGAAGAATGGAATAAAAGTTAGCGCTGGATAAACACGTTCCGATGTGAAGACCAGTGTCGGACCAAAATCTAATCCCGCAAGCCCAGCACCAATCAACCCTTCCGCTCCGACATGTAACAGCGCACGCCCGTGGGTTAGGAGTGTGAGGTCACATGTAAATCCGATTAGGAGACCTGTGATACTGTTGTTTAGATTGGAATTGTTCGGGAAGTAGGAGACCTCCAATCCACCCGCGAATCCGCCGTCTTTTCCAAAAGTGTAACCGAGTTTCGGACCGATGGTGAACCAGGATTGCGCAGAAGCAGAAGACTCTTCGGCAGTGATAAAGAGCATCATCACACACGCCGCGATAAAGGTATTACGTAGCCGAGTGTTCATGGCTGGGAAGGCGATGAGAGTGTTCAAGAAGTCTTGGTGGAATGGTGCAAGATCGTTCAGGAAGCCACGAGAGTTTTATATAGATGGCAACCCGCTTTGGTGCCCTTCTGGTTTCCAAAGAACTTCGTACAATTTTTTCCTTAGTGTTGCACCTATTCTGGGCATATTTAGCGTTTCACTCATTTCGAATTTTGCTGGAGTATTGCGTTCAGAAAGATGGAGTTCACACGCGCGGAGTTGCAGGATGCTTTTGAGCGCGTCGAATCCAGAATTCGAGCGGCCTGTGAACGAGCGAGCCGACCACGCGAAAGTGTGACGCTATTACCCGTTTCAAAAATGCACTCTGCCGAGTTGATACAGTCGGCGTACGATTTCGGCTATCGAAAGTTCGGAGAGTCCAGAGTGCAGGAATTGCTCGTGAAGCAACAGACGCTTCCCGCCGACATCGAGTGGCATTTCATCGGTCACTTGCAGTCGAACAAAGCAAAGAATATTGCACCCTTCGTGAGCATGGTGCACTCGATCGATTCTGTCGAGACAGGTGTAGAACTTTCGAAACGCGCACTCGCAGCAAGTCGCACAATCGATGTGCTCATCGAAATAAATATTTCAGGTGAGCAGGCCAAAGATGGTGTCGAGCCAACAGCTGCCGAGGCGTTGCTGATGGGATTGCGCGAACAGACGAGGAACTTGCGTGTGTGTGGCCTGATGTGCGTGGCAGGTTTGGTGGATGATGATAGTGTCGTTCGCGAGCAATTTCGATCGATGAAAATATTGCTGGAGCGATTGCAGATTTCCCATTCGGATCTTTCCGGATTTCAAACGCTCTCTATGGGAATGACGCATGATCTGGAAATTGCGATCGAAGAGGGAGCGACAATCATTCGAGTGGGAAGTGCGATCTTCGGGGATCGCGAGTAGTTTTGCCGAGATGTTCGATTAGATCATTCAAAAACTTGTTTGTTATGCGCCTAACTGCCATCGATATTAAGAAGCAAAGCTTCCAGCAAAAAATGCGAGGCTTCGATCCTGACGAAGTGCAAGCGTTTCTCGAAAAAATCTCAGAGGAGATCGAGACACTCACATCGGAGAAGCGCGTCGCCGAAGAAAAGTGCGCGGAGCTTCAAGCACGGCTCGATCATTTTCACGGGCTTGAAAGCACTCTTGAGCGGACACTTGTTGCAGCGCAACAAACCGCTGTGAAGATGGAGGAGCAAGCCAAGAAGGAGTCCGAGCTTATTATTCGAGAGGCGGAGCTCGAACGCGATAGAAAATTTGCCGATGTTCGCGTCGATCACGAAAAGGCCCAAGGCGATCTAATGCGATTGCGCGCAGAGTACGAATCCACGATGACTCGGATGAAGACACTCGTGCAGGGCTTCACGAAATTTATGGAGTCGATAGACGGACAGGAGAGAGCGGCCTAAAAAAAATGCCCTCATAAGCTCTGGAGTAGTTAGCAGATTATTTTCCGAATGCAGCCTAAGGGTCTTCCGCGGATCAGCATCATAATCATCACTCGCAATCGCGTTGCATATCTGCGCGAATGTGTCGAGTCGGCACTGATGCAAGCGTACCCGGATTTCGAAATATTGATCGGGGATAACGGCTCGAACGATGATACGCTCGCGTATCTTCAAGAGCTATCGAAGCAGGATCCGCGCGTACGAACATTTTCGTATGGTAAGAATCTCGGGTCGTGCGAAGGACGTAATCGATTGTTGCAAGTCGCAACCGGTGCGCTGTGGTTTATCATCGATGACGATGCGGCATTTCAAAAGCCGGATGATCTGACAAACGTCACCAAGTCATTCGAGCGCATTCCAAGCGCCGGTGCGATAGGTTACACCGTTGTGAATGCGAACGACCCAACGACGCTCAACCTCTGGATGTATCAAGCGAATCCGGAGCGTGGCCGCAAGATAGAATTTCGCTCAGCACAATTTGCGAGCTGTGCCGTTTGTTTGAGAGCTTCGGCAATGCAACAGGCTCGCTTCGCTCCGGGGGAGTTCTTTGTGAACTCCTTCTTTTATTCGTGGGATGAATTTCCGATTGCGTGGCGATTGCTCGAGACGGGATGGGATTGTTGGTACTCGCCGGTCGTTGCTATCAGGCACTATGGCTCTGCGACGATCGACGTGCCAACCGCACACCGAGTCAATCTCGACGCGAAAAGTGTTGGACAATTTGCAGGATTGATTTTACCCTTTCCGTCTGGCTGGGGAAAATATGTTGTGCATCTTTCCCTTTGGATGTTGAAGCGTGCACTTCGAACGCATACGCTGATGGCATGTGTGCGTGGATTCATGCAAGGCATCCCGGCGTTCTTCTTCGAACGCAAAAAGAAAATTAAAGTTAGACCCGAAACCGTGCGATTGTTTATCGCACGCGTCGAGGCAGAAAAGTTAGTCGCCTAAGACGATAATAATAAAGAGTGTAACGAAATAGTATTGCATGTTTGCTGAACTTCGAACTTCTGTTTCTCCGGATGAGCGCGAGCATCTCGTATTGCACGCGTGGAAAACGCACAACATTTTTAAGCGCTCGATCTCCGAGCGTGATGCTGCGCTGACGTTTTCATTTTACGAAGGTCCGCCCACCGTTAATGGTGTGCCCGGAATTCATCACGTGTTCAGCCGTACGATCAAGGACACGATCTGTCGCTACAAAACAATGCAGGGCTTTCGCGTCGAGCGCAAAGCCGGATGGGATACGCACGGATTGCCGGTGGAACTCGCAGTCGAAAAGCAACTTGGCTTCAAACACAAAGATGAGATCAAGGCGTATGGTGTCGAGAAGTTCAATGAAATGTGCAAGTCGATGGTCTATGAGAACATCGAACGCGACGGCGGTTGGCAAGCGCTCACAGAGCGTATGGCCTATTGGGCTGATCTCGAACATCCCTACATCACTTGCACAAATGACTACATCGAGTCTGTGTGGTGGGCGTTAAAACAATTTCACGAGAAGGGGCTGATCTACAAGGGCTTTAAGATACAGCCATATTGCCCTCGTTGCGAAACGGCGCTTTCCTCGCATGAAGTGTCACTTGGATACGCGAACGCGAAAGACCCAAGCGTCTACGTCAAATTCAAACGCAAGAATGTTTCTGAAGAGGAATATTTTCTTGCATGGACCACTACACCGTGGACACTTATCTCGAACGTTGCACTCTCCGTTCATCCCGATGTAGATTACGTCACCGTGCTGAACACGCGCAAAGACAAAGTCGAGCGACTTGTTCTTGCCGAAGCGCTTTTGCCAAAACTCGAAGGCGAGGTGGAAGTGCTTTCGCGCGTGAAGGGAAAAGAATTGGAAGGCACCGAGTACGAGCCACTCTTTGATTATGTGCCCGTCGATGGCAAAGCGTTCTATGTTGTGCTCGGCACGCACGTGACCGTCACCGATGGAACAGGTATTGTGCATACTGCTCCTGCATTTGGCGAAGAAGATTTTCAAATGTCGCTGAAGTACGGGCTTCCGATGATCAACCCGGTCGATAAGTCCGGAACGTTCGTTGCTGCGGTTACGGATTTTGCAGGACAGTTCGTCAAAGAAGCCGATCCCGCGATCATCGATGTACTCAAGAAGCGCGGCTTGCTCTATCGGAAGGAGACGATCGAACACACCTATCCATTTTGCTGGCGTTGCGGTACACCGCTACTCTATTACGCTCGCGACTCGTGGTATATCCGTGTCACCGATTACAAAGACAAACTTGTCGCGCTCAACAAAACGATCAACTGGAATCCACCGGAGATCGGCGAAGGCCGCTTTGGCAATTGGTTAACAGAGCTGAAGGATTGGGGAATTTCGCGCGAAAGATTTTGGGGCACACCGCTTCCACTTTGGGTTTGTCAATCGTGCGACAAGGTTCACGCTGTTGGCAGCTTTGAAGAACTTCGCGATGCAACAGACGCGACTGGCAAGTCGGTGGGTGCATCGCTTGATGCCGGTACTTTCGATCCGCACAAGCCTTTTGTCGATGATATAACGCTGCCGTGTTCTTGCGGCGGTACGATGAAGCGCATTCCGGATGTGATCGATGTATGGTTCGATTCCGGTTCGATGCCGTTTGCGCAGCACCATTATCCGTTTGAGAACAAAGAGCTTTTCGATAGAAGCTTTCCCGCAGATTTTATTTCCGAAGGTATCGATCAGACGCGTGGGTGGTTCTATACGCTGCATGCGATCAACACATTCTTGTTCGATAAGCCCGCGTATAAAAATCTGATCGTGAACGATCTCGTCCTGGATAAGAAGGGACAGAAGATGTCGAAGTCGAAGGGTAACACGGTGAACCCGTTTGATGTATTGACAAAATTTGGTGCCGATGCAACGCGCTGGTATTTTCTTTCGAGCGCTGTGCCATGGAAGACGCGTTCGTTCAATGAAGAAGATATCAATGATCTCGAGCGCAAATTTTTCGGCACGCTGCTAAACACCTATGGCTTCTTTGCGCTCTACGCAAACATCGATAAATTCGAATACAACAAAGCGAACGCGATACCGATAGAGGATCGACCGGAAGTCGATCGATGGATTCTCTCGAAGTTGCACTCGCTCATTCGTGCTTGTTCCGCAGATCTGGATAGCTATGAGTTGACAAGACCTGCTCGCGCAATTCAAGATTTCGTTACGGAGCAAGTTTCGAATTGGTACGTGCGTCGCAATCGCCGTCGTTTCTGGAAAGGCGAAATGAATGCGGATAAGCAAGCGGCTTTTGATACACTCTTCGAGTGTCTCGAAGCTGTGACGAAGCTCATGGCTCCCATCGCTCCCTTCGTGAGTGATTGGCTCTATAGCGCATTGCGTGATGGAAGTACGAATGCATTGCTTTCGCATTCTGTGCATCTCGAACTCTATCCGAAGCCAAATGCATCGTATATCGATCTCGCGCTTGAAGCAAGAATGCAATCGGCGCAAATCATCAGCTCGCTCTCGCGACAAATGCGTGAGAGGGCCCGCATTCGTGTGCGTCAACCGCTTGCAAGAATCCTGATACCGGTACGCAATCGTCGCGAAACCGAAGAGCTTCGCAAAGTGGAGGAAACGATCAAAGAGGAGATTAATGTGAAGGGCGTCGAGTATATCGAATCCGGTGATTCGGATGTGATCAAGCTCAAAGCGAAAGCAAACTTCAAAGTGCTTGGCGCAAAGCTCGGCGCGAAGATGAAGCTTGTCGCCGGTCGAGTGCAATCGCTGACACAAGATGAGATTCGCAGCTATCAACAAACAGGTGAACTTCTGCTCACGGTTGACGCCGAAAATATTCAGTTGGAGATCGGTGACATCGATGTGATCGCGGAGGACGTCGAGGGCTGGCTCGTCTCAACAGAGGCGGGTATCACGGTTGCGCTCGACACTCACATCTCCGCAGATCTGATGCGCGAAGGCCTCGCTCGAGAGTTTGTCAATCGTGTACAAAATTTACGGAAGGATTCGGGTTTTGACGTTACCGATCGCATTCGTATCGAACTCCGCGATGCCTCAGAAGCGCTGACGGAAGCGCTCCGAACGCACTCAGAATATATTCAGCAGGAGACGCTCGCGAGTTCGCTACTTTTCGGTCAGATCGGCAATTCGAACTCTAGCGATGAGAGCGTCAGCTCGCTTGAGATCGGCGATGAAAGGGCGCTGGTTTTAGTCGCTAGAGTGTCGAATTAATATGTTAATAAATCCGCAAGAACAGGCTGTTTTAGCCGGTTTTTTAGTTGAGAATTGTCTCCCGGAGCTATTTTACCAATAGCACTAAATAGGGAGAGCTTTTTGCAGAATGTGGTTGTTCTCCGCGAGACTAATTCAGCGGGGCAGTGCTTTTCCTAAGGCGTTGCAGTTTCCGGTACCCGCGGAGGTATCACAATCGTTAGGTCAAAACTAAGTTCTTCCTTGAGTCGGAGAAAACAACCTATGGCGAAGCAAGCTAAGAAGGGGAAAACGAATCCATCGAAGCAGGTGGCGAAGAAGAGTGTAGCTCCGAAGAAAAAAGCCGCACCCCCAAGCGCACAAAAGAAGAGCGCCCAGAAAAAAAATGCGCCCAAGAAAGTTGTTGCCAAACAGGTAGCGGCAAAGAAGGCGACCCCAATGAAGAACGTCGCAGCGAAAAAGCCTGCGCCAAAAGTGACCAAGCCATCGCCAAACGTAAGCTCCAGGAAAATGGGCACGAAGATTGCAGTGAAAAAGTCAGCGATACCGGAAAAGAGTGGCAAAACTGCAAGTGGTATAGCTGCAAGTGGCAAAACTGCACACGGTAAAGCAGTTGGTACCAAAGCAAAAAATGTGAAGCTCGTGACGATCGCACCAAGTAGTGTTGCCCGATCAAGCGCTGCGCAAGGCGGAAAGAAAGCTCAAGATCAATCGCATAAAGATCAATCTAATAACAGTTCGGGAAGCATACGAAGCGCGGCTTCCCAAGTCAATAAAAAGCCCATGCCGAAGTCAAAGAAAGAAGCAGAAGAAAAAGTTACCAAGCCGGTCGAGCATGCACGCACGCAAGCCGGTTCTCGCAATGCCCCACCGATGCGTTTGAGCGTCAACGATTCTGATGTTGTTGCAGGTGCAAAGGAAAGATTTGGACCGAAGGATCTTGCCATTTTCAAAACACTTATTCTCGAGCAGCGCTCGGAAGCAAGCGAAGAGTTTGATATTATCTCCGAACAAATGCTCGATACGTCGGGTGAGTTCGACGCGGATAATCAATCGTTCTCTTCGCACACGCAAGAGCAAGGTACGGATGCGATGGAGCGTGAAAAAACATTTTTGCACGCACAACGCACCAGTGATTATATCAAGAAGCTCGACGAAGCACTGGAGCGCATTGAGCGCGGTACCTACGGCATCTGCGTCATTTGCGGAATGCTGATCGAGAAACAACGCCTCGCAGCGGTACCGATTACGCAGAAGCACGTGGACTGCAAGAACAAAACGCAGATGAAGAAGCTCAGCGTTGAGCAAATCTATCGTGACGTCGAAGAATCTGTAGAGTAAAATGTGTTTGGGATTAGGCACACACTATGTGGCCTATCCCTTTTTTTCTTTACTTTTTTCCCCGACCGAACTACATCGCGTGGCTGTACTCTGGATCACTTTCCTTATTGTGTTGCTCGATCAGATCTCCAAGATGCTGATCAAGGGTGCACCGTGGGCGTTTCTCGGATGGAAGGGTCGGCCGTATGGTTCATCGCAAAAGATCATCGATGATCTCGTGCGATTTACCTACATCGAGAACCCCGGCATCGCATTCGGTATCAACATTCCCGCGGCGAAAGTTTTCTTCTCACTCTTTTCCGTCTTCGCTTCACTTGGCATCTTGTGGTACATGAAGCGTAACGTTACGAAGCTTTCCATTTGGGAGCGCGTCGCACTCGCGCTTATTCTCGGTGGGGCTGTAGGGAATTTGATTGATAGAGTATTTTATGGAGTCCTCTACGGTGAGCAGGCGCTGTTCTATGGTCGCGTCGTCGATTTTATCGACTTTGGTTACAAAGCCAATTGGTGGCCCGTGTTTAATGTCGCCGATTCCGCTGTCACATGCGGTGTCACGTTGCTCATTGCGATCATGCTATTCAAAAAACCGGTTGCACAAAACGTAACCTTTGCAACTACTCCCGATCTTGCACACGACTCTCTCACAGGCACAACGATAGCAGGGAGTTCGAACAATGCCGAAACAGTCTGAGCATTCTTCGGAAGCGATCATCGAGAACTCGGACGTCCATGAACTCTTTGCAAACGGCGAACCCGCGTTTCAAGAGCACATCATTACGATGAATGTCGCGCCGGGCGAACGTCCGGAGCGCATCGATCAATATCTTACACGAATGCTACCGAACGCATCGCGCACCAAAGTGCATGAAGCGATCGACGCGCAAGCGATTCGTATCAATGGAGCGATTCTCTCGAAAGCATCGTACAAAGTCAAAGGCGAGGACGTAATCGAGGTGACGATCCCACGTCCCGCTCCGATGCGTGCCGAGGCCGAAGATATTCCGCTCAATATAGTGTATGAAGATGATGCCATACTGATCATTAACAAACCCGCTGGGATGGTCGTACATCCTGCTTTCGGTTCAAGAAACGGCACGCTTGTGAACGCGCTGTTGCATCATATGAAAGATTTTGCTGCGGCGCATGCGGGCATGGATCCGAATCGTCCGGGAATCGTGCATCGACTGGATAAAGATACTTCAGGATTGATGGTCGTCGCGAAGACGATTCAGGCGCACCGCGTTCTCGCAAAACAATTTTTCTTGCATACCGCACATCGCGTCTATAACGCTATTGTCTGGGGAAATCCAAAAAACTCCTTCGGCGAAATCGATACGCTCATCGCACGTCATCCAAAAGATCGAAAAAGATTTTCCGTCGCACCCACCGAAGGCAAACAAGCGATCACACAATATTTTGTTCTGGAAGAGTTCACCGGATTCTCGCTCGTCGAACTGCGATTAAAAACCGGTCGCACACATCAGATACGCGTGCACATGCAACATCTCGGACATCCGGTCTTCGGTGATGCAACCTATTCCGGTCGTGCAATGAACGTGATCCGTCACGAGGTGCCGCACTTCAAACATTGGGTTGATAATTTACTCGCAATGATACCGCGTCAAGCGCTCCATGCAAAGTCTTTACGCTTGCATCATCCCACGACGAATGAACTTATGGAGTGGAGCGTCCCGCTTCCGGAAGATATGGAGCACGTCCTCACTTCGATGCGCGCAATGCGTGATCATCTTTATGATCGCACGCGTGAAGGAGACTTCGTTTCTTAACACCAGCAACTCGTTGGCGAAGCTACCGCACAATCGCGTTGGGTGATTTTAGCAAGAGCGCTTTATTATGTTTTAACTCGGCAAATTGCTCTTGAATCATTGGATCACTATCTGACTCGAACCGAATAATAAATTCATCGATGTATTTAATCGCAAGCGTGGAGAGCACGACTACGGAGTCCGCCGACACATTGCCTCGTCGCGCTAGATGCGTGTGTATCAATCCCTGTAGCGTAAGGATCCAGTAATCCTTCCCGAGTTGAACATCTGGAAGCTTTTTGTATAGTAGCAATAATTTCCGTTCTACTTCCGCGTTATTTCCCCGCTGCATCCAGAGTCGGGCCTCTTCGGCAAGCACAGCTGCGATTGTGTTATTCACTATTGGATCCGTCGAACTACCGAGTAGGGAATCCGCGGTACCCCATGCCGTCGAAGCGCCCGTACTGTCAGTTAGCATTAATGATGCGTAACCTTTCGATGCGTATGCTCGTGCTGCCAATTGCGCATTTCGACTGAGATTCGGATGTGCATGGTATAGTGCGATTGCTCCGTCGAAATATGCGATAGCGCGTTGAGGTTCGCTTTGGAGAAGCGCTGTGCCTGCCTGAGTATACGCTAAGGTTACCATCTTCATCGCAGTCGTGTCCTTAAGTGGTGCAAGCGCATGTGCAAACTGAATCGTGCGATCGTATGTCGCAATCGCTGCGCGCTGATCTCCAAGCGCTTCGTAGGCGATAGCTTGGCAGATAATAGTGCGCACTACGATCTCGGAATCCCCCCGAGATACGGCAGGCGACATTGTTAGTTCTTCGTATAGTGTATCGCAAGTCGCAATCGCAGCACGATTCGAATCGATCTGCTCGAGTACCGCAGTCTTGAGTGCTAAGAGCAGGACATCCGGGCGAGGTAATTGATCGCTAAGCGATAAAAAGTATTTGCTCGAAACCGCTTTTATTTCGCTATGGAGCGGCGCCCGTTTTGCAACATCACCCGCTGCAAACGTAACAAGCCGAGCCGCATCGTGCTTCAGTAGGGTCACGTCGAGCTGCTTGACGAGCGCGAAGCCCGTCGTAACCTCGCCCCGATCAACTAATTCTTCGATGCGCTGGCAAAGACTATCAATCCTCGAGTATGCAGCCGACTGCGCATTCGCATCTTGCGTCGCAAAAAGAAGTACAACAACGATAAAAAGTAGCGCAAGGCTTCGCGATCTTTGGGGCATGAGGTGTGCGAGTTCTGTCTAAGATTTTCCCGTGATGATTTGAAACTCCTCAGCACTTACTGGCTGAATGGAAAGCCTCGAACCTCGTTGCAACAACACCATCTTCTCTAATCCCTTCATCTTTTTTGCTTCCGAAAGTATGATTGGCGTTTTGAGTGGCGCAATATACTTGATCTCAACCGCATACCAGATCGGATTAGCCGGAGTAGACTTCGGATCGTAGTGCGAGTCTTTCGGATCGAGCGCAGTTTCGTCGGCGATCGGACCACTCACGATTTCGCAAATTCCCATGATCGAAGTCTCTCCACCGGAGTGATAAAAGAGCGCCTTATCACCGACCTGCATCGAATCGCGCAGGAAGTTTCGTGCTTGATAATTCCGCACGCCGGTCCAGGCTGTCACACCATCTTTTTTGAGATCATCAAAAGAGTAGCTTGTCGGTTCGGTTTTGAGAAGCCAGTATTGTTTTTGTTTTGCCATTTTTTAAGTGAGCGATGTAATGCATTCACCGCCATGCAAAACTAAGTCCAAAATCGAGTTGTAAAATGGGAGAAGCCCCGGGCGGCTTCTTGGGAAGCCCGGAAATGCTCGTGCGGCATTATCAAAACTACGCGTTAAAATTGAAGAGTGGGGCGCTTGTCTCTTTACGATCCATGTTGCAAACAGGATTGATCCTCATCCGATCTTCGCACTACCGACCAATGTTTTCCCACACCGCTCGGCTACGATTCTTGATGATTGCGCTATAATAATCCCCGAAAGCCGAGAAAGTTACACCCGTAAATGCATAAATCTTTTGCGCTGTCCTACGCGATTCACCCTCCGGACCCAAATTGGCCCAATCCGGCCTGAATCTCGCATGTAGATCCCTTTTCCAGATTGAAAGGATTGTCCCACTATACCGCTGGAAACCGCAGGTCGCTCCAGGAACGACCCGCGGCTCACACCTACCGGCACCCAAGCTACCGAATGACCTGGAGCGCCTTAATGAAGCGCTGTGAGGGTGTCTGTAGAATGTAGTAGTAGACTCCCGGTGCAAGTTTCGAGGCGTCGAATTGGATCGTGTGCGCTCCCGGAGTTAGCTCTGATTGTTCGAGCGTCTCGACGGTTCTGCCGAGCATGTCCGTGAGCGTCAATGTGGTGGTGCCTTGCTCGATCGTGACAAAGTCGATCGACGTGGAAGTCTGAGCAGGGTTAGGACGACTCTGACTGAGCGTTGCTTTGCCGGCGACATTATAGAGTCGTGTGCCTCCTTGCGTACAAACATTCAAAAGTTTGAACGTACCATTCGACGAAGTGTAGTCAAGCGGTAGATCGGCACCTTTGCTATCGAGCCACGCAAAGTCCGTTACCATCATCACGCTCGAATCGAACAGGCCAAGTCCGACCGTCATCGGCATTTGGTAAAGCACGTTCGTCAATCCATCCCAGGTTGCGTTGATGGTAGTTGTTTGAAGTCCGTCAGTCGTGATCGCACCTCGCTCGGCACGATTCGTTGGAGTGAGTGTGCTTGCATCGAATGCGATCGTTGCTCGAAACTTCGTAGCGCCGGCATTCGAAAGATACTTCGTAGGTCCAACCAGTTTGAGTGGAAGCAAGATATGATCGCCCGGCGCAGCAGAATCATTTGGTAGATACACCTCACCACCAATTCCATTTCCGAAGAGACTGACAACAGCCGGAGAACCCACTCCGGTGTAGTAGAATAATATCTTGCCGCTCACTCGACCCGGATCCTGCGGAGAAAATCTGCCGCTGATGGCATGTTCTGCTCCGGCAGCAAGCGTGAAGGGAGGAGCGCCACTTAACACAGTAAACTTCGAACCGCCTGGCCCGATAATTAGATCACGGTCGAATTTGATCGGTGACCTACCGGTATTTTTTAAGACGGCACTAACTGTTGTGTCTTTCGTCGAATTAACTTCGATCGTGCCGAAGTCGATCAGATCGGCTTCGAGAAGTATTTCGCTTCCCGCACCGATTCCGTATACGTGAATCGTGTCACGAAAATCGCCCAGACTCGTTCGAACAGTCACGCGTGCATCTTCGGGTCCAACAGCCGATGGCAAAAAAGTAAACACGACATCACGACACTCACCCGGTGCAAGCGTGAAATCCCCTGCACCACTTGCGATCATAAAATCAGTCGAGTTGCCACTCGTAACATCCAACCCGAGCACATGTAGCGGCCAGAACGCACTCGTGTTGCACAGAGTCGCTTTGACAACAGAATCTTTGGTCACACCGACTGCCACAGTCTTCATATCAATATCATGCGTCGATAGACTAATCGTTGGTGCAACGATAGCCCACAGGCTATCGGATTGATCTTGTTCGAGCGGGCGATTTTCGATGGTCCAAACCCGAATCGTAGTATCACCAGCTGCCGTCACAACCTTGGTGCCATCCGGACTAAAGAACGCAGAACGAATTGGACCAGTGTGTCCGACAAGAGTGTTAAGAATTTGCCCAGTGTTCGCGTCCCAAACGATTGCAGTTTTATCATCACTCGCAGTCACAATCCTTGTACCGTCCTGACTAAAACTCGCCATCGTCAAGGTGTTTGAGTGTCCACTGAACATACGTATCATTGCTCCAGTGTTTGCGTCAAGTAATAACGCATCAGAGTTATTGGTCACGAGGAGTTCTGTGCCGTCATGACTAAATCGAGGTTCCCAGATTCCTGGTCCAAGCGAAAAATAGCGCACGAGTGTCTGTGATTGGATGTCCCAAATCTTAATAATTTTATCGATGCCATACGTAACGAGCCTCGATCCATCAGAGCTGATGTCGACACAATAGGTAACCCCATTATCGCTTTGAATAGAGGCACGTTTTAAGCCGCTCGCAACATCCCAAACATTTGTGATGCCGTCGGTGCCGGCTGATACTATCGACTTTCCATCGGAGTTAAACTTTATCTCCCAAACTGGGCCAGCATTCGCATCTATTGATTGCAGAACTGCACCTGTCGTAATATCCCAGATCTCGAGTCGTCCGTCATCGAAGGCAGTTGCAGCAGTTGTACCATTCGGGCTCATGATGCACGAACCCGGAAGCCCGCCCGGCGATGGACTTGTGCGAATTACCGATTGCGAGTCGAGCCTCCAAATGCAACCTCCTTGACCCAAATACTCCGTTCCGGAGATCAAGCTACCATCGGGACTAAACTGAGCAAATGGAAACCATCCACCCCTGGCGCTATCCCACTTTGGATCAGAGCGCAATATGATGACGTTCGTATCGGCGTTACTACCTGGTTCGGTGACTCTCGCAAGACACGTCCAACTTGGAGTGTTCGGCACATGCCAAGGATAGCGCAGTCCGGTCAAGCCGGTCCCGATTGGAAGCCAATTCTTACCGGCATCAATCGTGTAGGAAAGATCGACTTTTGTTTCCGGTGCAACACCTTTCCATTGTAGAAGTGTATCTGTGCCGGTCAAAAATACCTCGCCACCATTTGGTTTAACAAGTCGAAGCGATCCGAGGTGTGGGCGAAAACTGGGTCTACCACCATTGAGATAAATCGCTTCGGAAGAGCATAAGTCATCCGATAGAATGCATTCCGAAAAAAGATATAGGGAATCCCGTGGTGCATAACGGATTGTCAGCGTACGAGATTCATCCTGCTGCAACGTGAAGGGAGGTGTTCCGCCCGCTACAAGGGTATAGGCTGAGTCACCGATTGTGGTTGAACGGATTGTGAATGCGGCATCGCGTGCCGTTATCGTGAACGTCAAATCTTTCGTTGTTCCGGGCTGCACTGCATCAAAAGCAAGCGTCGACGGTACTACTTCGAGTCGCCCAAAATTTGGGTTGGGGACGGTGTAACGGATCTTCGTTGAGAGTTGCTGCGAATCAAGGTCTATTGTGGCAACGCGATAGGGGTCACAAGCGAGTTTGCTCTGCCATTCAATGTCGCAACCGGATCCCTGTTGTACGTCGATTCCGATCTGCGCAAAAATGTCATCGATCTGCTCCGGCTTCCTGACGTTCTCAAAAATACGTCCGCCCGTTCTATCGGCAAGACGCTTGAACAAACCATTGTAATCGTTCGAACCAAGTATGATCGTGTAGGCATGGATGTCGTACCGACCTGCGTCGGCATAAAACTGTTTTTCATCGAACTCGAAATGCGGACAATGCATATCGGTGATCAGCACAAGTATTTTCCGATTCGGACGTGAGGAAACGAATGGTACGCCACCTGCGACAGGATCATAGAACATCTTTTGTACCTCGAGTGCTGGGTCACTTGCGATCTGCGGCACTGCTGCAAGTATCTTCGGACGTTGGCGAGTCAGGTCTTGCAGAATCGCAGGGGTAGATACATTCATCATCGTGATACCGCACTCGCTCGGAGGCATGCTCAGAAAATGCACGAGGCGTGCGGTCCCACGTTGCGCAAGCCCAATATAGGAATAGGTATTGATCATTATTCCTACCGTGAGCGGCTTTATTACAGCAACATCAGGGCAACTCGCGACTGTGACCGGTCGATCGATTCCGTTCTCTGTGACTTTAAAATCAGCTGATGTCAATCCTTTGAATGGTTTGCCGTTCGCATCGCAGGCAAAGAATTTTGCTTTGATTGTCGGAAATGCACTTGTGTCCTGGTCGAACACAACGAAAGAACTCTGCGCTGAAACTTGACTCGCAAATAGCAAGCACGCCAACAATCCTAGTAATTCGAAGACGAACCGGAATGAGTAGATGCTGAAGTGGACGACCGTTTTATTCGACATACCGTGGTGCGACAAATAGTAACTGACAAATCATGAATGAGTAGACCATCTAAAGACCCCCAACTTGCCTAAACGTTACGCACCCCACTTGCTCATTCCAGCCCGTTTTCGATGGGGACGGATTTATGCCTACGCCCGATCGACGAATGCATCAAAATATTAAGAATAAATTTCGGGTGAAGCGTCGTAAGGCAGGAGAACATGTTTGACCCCGCTCCGTAGGAGCGAAATATTTTCTTCAGAGATTGTTGAACGAACGGCCGTTGATGAAACGACACAGTCGATCGTATTGCAACCGATTTATAATACGCTCCTACGGAGCTGAGGATTTTTTTCGTTTTAGCACCGCCGGTTAAAACCGGCGGCTGCAAATATTGCGCTCCTCTGGAGCGGAGGTCTGCCGTCCGCCA
The DNA here is from genome assembly GCA_039923455.1 of Kapaibacterium sp. (SeqCode). Classification (GTDB taxonomy): domain Bacteria; phylum Bacteroidota; class Ignavibacteria; order Palsa-1295; family Palsa-1295; genus JBDTCS01. Next base: position 23,130 of record JBDTCS010000194.1, read on the forward strand.
ATTGCCGCCAAGATCTTAGCGCCGGAGGCACGGCATGCTCGCAGCCCAGGATGAAGTCCGACGCTGCGGACGGAATCCTGGGTTCCGGATCTTCCTTGAACCAAGAGCCCTGAAAGGGCGGCAGCTTCGGTTGCGCAAATTTCTCGTCGTGTCGCACACTTTGCCGGTTAGTGATGGTTTTCCACACCGTTATCTCGACGGAGGGTGTTTCGACACCAAAAAGGAGCGAAAAATAATTTGTGGAATTTGAATCGTATCGGGGAGGCAAGAATTTTCCTGGTGGCGAAATCGAAACATGGAAGCGTGTTTACTCGTTTAAAGAAAATAGAAAACGCATGTATCGCGTCTCCGAACCTTTTGTGAGAAGTTGTCCCCAGCCTGAAACTTGGGTTGCTCCGGACGCTTCCGACCTCCAAATCCCATTCTCGCCGTATTTTTGCAGATATGATAGATTCAACAATTCGAGAAAAATACGAACCCGTCATTGGGCTTGAGGTGCATGCGCAATTGCTGACGGCCACGAAGGCGTTTTGCTCGTGTGCGACGAGCTTTGGTGCACCGCCGAACTCGCACACTTGCCCGATCTGCTTGGGGCATCCGGGGACACTTCCGGTGCTGAACGAGAATCTTGTTCGCTATATCGTCCGTATGGGACTCGCGACCAATTGCTCGATTCGTGAGCGCTCGATCTTCGCTCGCAAAAATTATTTCTATCCCGATCTTCCGAAAGGCTATCAGATTTCGCAGTACGAGACTCCGATCTGCCACGATGGTTGGGTCGATATCGAAATGCCCGGTACAAAGGATGAGGTCGGTCCGCTGAAGCGAATCGGCGTCACGCGTATCCACATGGAAGAAGATACCGGTCAGTCGATTCATGATTTTGGCAGCGAGACGATGCTCGATCTGAATCGATGCGGCACGCCACTTATCGAGATCGTCTCGGAGCCGGACATGCGTTCGAGCGAAGAGGCGTATCAATATTTTATGGGTATTCGCTCACTCGTGACATATCTCGGTATCTCCGACGGCAACATGGAGGAAGCGTCGCTTCGGTGCGATGCAAATGTTTCGGTGCGTTTGAAAGGCGCACCGAAGTTTGGTCAAAAGACGGAAGTGAAAAATATGAATTCCTTTCGTAACGTTCAACGCGCGATCGAAGCAGAGATCGAGCGACAGATCTTGCTCATCGAAGCTGGCGAACCGGTGTTGCATCAGTCGATGCTCTTCGATGCAAACAAAGGTGTGACACGTGTTATGCGCACAAAAGAAGAGGCACACGACTATCGATATTTTCCTGAGCCCGATCTGTTGCCTGTTACGATTACCGAGGCATTCAAGTCGGAAGTGCGAAGCGAATTGCCAGAGTTGCAACGTGCGAGACGCGATCGATTCGTGAAGCAACTCGCGTTGCCACTTTATGATGCAGGGGTGCTCACGGCGGATAAACTCGTCGCTGATTATTTTGAATTGGCACTTGCCTCGCTTGATAAATTGACGCCTGAAGCAGCGAAAGCGATCAGCAATTATATCATGGGCGACGTGATGCGCATAATGTCTGAGAAGCACAAGTCGATCACCGAGATCGGACTTAAGCCGGAACATCTCGCAGAACTCGTCGGCCTCATTCAAAATAAAACGATCACAAACAAGATCGCGAAAGATTTATTTGCAGAGCTCTTGTATGCGGATAAATCGCCGAAAGAAATTGTGAAAGAGCGTGGACTTGTGCAGGTGACAGACACGGATGCAATTCGCACGATCGTTCGTGGGGTTATCGAGCAGAATCCGGACAACCTCGCGAAATACAAAGCCGGCAAGACAACGCTGCTCGGATTTTTTGTCGGGCAAGCTATGAAAGCGAGTCAGGGCAAAGCGAATCCGGAAGTAGTAAATGAACTTATCAAAGAAGAACTCGAAAAGGCATGAGAAATAAATTCATTTGCGGCAATTGGAAAATGAACGGCTCGCTCGAAGAGACGCGTTCGCTGTTGCAAGGCTTGCTCTCAGGTTGGTCCGATGATTATCGCAACGTCGAGGTCGCAGTGTGTCCGCCATTTACAGCGCTGATGGAAGCGCAGCGATTGCTGCTTGGATCTCCGATACAACTCGGTGCGCAGAATGCAAATGCAGAGAAGAGTGGTGCGTTCACAGGTGAAGTGTCGCCGGTGATGCTTTCGGAGATCGGATGTAGTTATGTAATCTTGGGACACTCGGAACGCCGCACTATCTATCTCGAATCAAGTGAGGCGGTGAGCCGCAAAGTGAAAGGTGCGCTTGCATTTGGTCTGAAACCCATTCTGTGCATCGGCGAAACGCTTGAAGAACGTGAACGCGGTATCACGGAATTCGTTTTGCTTGAGCAACTACGAGGAAGTTTAGCCGGCGTAAGTGCGGAGCAACTCGCATCGGTCACGCTTGCATACGAGCCCGTCTGGGCAATCGGTACAGGCAAAACCGCAACACCGGAGCAAGCGCAGATCGCACATGCATTTATTCGTGCGCAAGTAGAGATGCTTTATTCTAAGGCTTCCTCCGAGAATATTCGCATTCAGTACGGCGGCAGTATGAAGCCGGACAATGCACTCGAATTACTTAGCTCGCCCGATATCGATGGTGGCTTGATTGGTGGTGCTGCACTGCAAGCCGCGTCTTTTCTGGCTATCGTGGCTGCCGCAGCAAGCGCATCGCAGTAATTACTTCAGAACCATTCGTATTGATTGGGTTCGCGTACCGTCTGAAGCGCGGAGTATATAAAGACCCGGTGTCAATCCGCTCGAGTCGATGCTCAGTCGCTTTTGTCCTGCAGGAATGATCCCGTGATATACAACTTTTCTGGAAGTGCCAAGTATATCAAATAGCTCTGCGATGATCTGCGTCGGCTTTGTAACATCGATCGCCACTTCAGTTGATTCGTGAAATGGATTCGGAGTGTTCTGTGAGAGAGTAAAATCTTGAATCAGTTGAGCGCTCGAACGAACAGCAGATCGAGCTGCGGTGTAGGTGATCCGATAAACCGCGCCCGCGATATCATCTGAAACATAAAGCGCACTATCCGCACCCTCCATGACGGACACCACGCGTCCCCATCTCGTACCCGTAGAGTCAGGTTGAAAGCCGGTGACAAAATCTTGTATGCTCGGATTCTGGCCGTCGTTGTTATTCCAAAGCACAGTCACACGAGGCGGTGCTGGTGGCGTGCGGTCCCAAGAGCCGTGATATGTTTGAAAAAGTGCACCGTGATATTTGCTCGGAAATGCTGAGCCCGAATAAAAATGCATACCAAGTGGAGCAGAGTGTGCAAGTATTTCAGCGACGGGCCCGTTTAACTTTTGAATGTACGAAGTATCTATTTGATACGCCGGATCCGGATTGCGCATTCGAAAGCCATAGGCATACGGCCAGCCATAGTTGGCGCCATCACATAGAAGATAAACACCTTCGGCAGGAGTGTCGTTATGTCGTGGATCGTTCGCGCCAAAAATATTATCCATTCCGTTGACATTCACCCAAAGATAATTCGTCCGCGGGTCTATTGCCATACCGGCAGCGTTGCGTAAACCACGCGCAAATATTCTGCGACCGGAGCCATCCATGTTGAACTCCATTACGGTCGCCCGCGTCGAATCATTCTCGATGCAATAGTTGCATGATGACCCGATCTGCACATACATCTTCTGCTTCAGTTCATTGAAAACAAAATTACGTGAGACGTGTCCCGCGGTCGAAATGCCGGTAACGATCGGAATATATTTATCGATTTTGCGATCACCGTTCGTGTCGAGCGCGCGAATAACTTGCTGATCACTTGAAAAATAAAGCTCGTTGTTATGAAAGCCGATGCCGTGCACGTTATTATAACCGCTGGCAACCTTGATTATGCTATCCGGAATACCATCATGATTGTGATCGGGCAATGCATAGACGCAGTTCGAAGTGTAACTCGTAACGTACAGCGTACCATCCGGAGAAACGGCAAGCCCACGAGCAGCAGGAACACTACCGAACACTTTGATCGTGAAGCCGGCAGGAATCGAGACCTTCCGATTCTGACCGCCAACAAGCAGAACGGTGTCGCGCAGATCAGGCGCAAGTTCCGTTGTGCGATACGTTCCGGGAGCGCGTTGCAAAACCCAATTCGTTGCTTCGCACTCACTTGTCTTGCCTTCTTGCGCAAGCGCGCTCGTTGCAAGTAAAGTGATCGCGGTTAGCATCAAAAAAAAACGTGTAGAGAGATGCATGGTGGTTCGATCAATAAAAAGAGAACGACACAAACGAGATGGGGGCTAGCTTGGATTCGTTACGACTGCATAAGGTGTAACGCAATTATCGGAAAGTAATTTCCCACTCAGCTACTTGTGCTCTTTTGAGGAGCCTAACGCAGAAAACCACGTTCGGCAAGGCCGGCAGTTCCAGTGAAACCCTTGCGATAGTCGCTCAAACCCCACAGCATAGCACGTGCGCTCTTATAGTTCTTCGCTTGCACTTCGAACCGATAACGATTGAGGAGATAGATAGGATAGAACAACCAGAAGCGAAGTCGGAGGAGACCCTTGTAGTGACGCTTCGAATAAATAAACGCGTTGCGCGTTTGAAGATACATGTAGAGCGGAGTCTCCTCGCCGAGATGCGCGCTCCTAAAATTGTGAAAGATCACGCTGCGCGGTTCGTAGTAACACACATAGCCATTCGCAAATGCCGTCTGACACCAATCGGCTTCTTCCCAATAGAGAAAATAGTCTTCGGAGAGGAAGCCTTGTGATTTGAGGAGTGCGCCGCGCATCAGCATCAAGCAACCTGAAGCGAATGGCACTGTGCGCGCAGTTTCGAATTTTCCTGTATCGTGCTCATTGACACCAAAGTGATGATATCCGGTGTGCCATTTGCGAAAACAGCCCGCGTACCAAATAATGTCACTCGCACCGTTCTTCGCCTCTGGTGCGTAATAGATCTTTCCACTTACGGCCGCGATCTTCTCATCCGAAAGCAATCGCTCGACAAGCGGCTCCAAAAACTCGGGAGTTACGTAGGTGTCATTGTTAAGCAGCAGAATATGCTTAGCGCCATCGTTCAATGCTCGCGCAATGCCCAGATTATTTCCACCGCTAAAGCCAAGATTCTTTTCGGAAATGATATGCGTGGAGTTCGGAAATTCTGCTTGGAGTGTTGCGGGCGATTGATCCACGCAGCCGTTATGCACAACGTAGATCTGCAAAGGCGCGTAGGTCATTTTAGCAAGTGACCGGAGACAAACCGCCGTATCGTTGTAGCTATTAAAATTGATCAGGATGATCCCGATCTTCGGTCGCGCGTTTATCATTTCGAGTTAGCCCACTCGATCCAGAATCTGAACCGCCATGTCGTACTTCTTGAAGGGCGGTAAAAGATAAACGCCATCGATCATCGACTTTGCCTCTTTCAAAAAGTCCACGCAAATATCGATGCCGATCTTGCTCTGCTCTTCGGTCGAAGTTTTTGTTGCGAGCTTTTCGTGGATCCACATCGGGATCGTCATACCCGGCACTTCGTAGTGGAGAAACTCGGCATGTCGCAAACTTCGAAGTGGTTGCAGGCCGAGCATGAAGCGAGTCTTACCACGGAAGGGCTTCATCGCTTCGAGAAAAGTTGCGAGTGTTTCGATCTCAAATATCGGTTGCGTAAAAATGACATCGAGTCCTTCCGCGATCTTTCGCTCCAAGCGACCGAGTTCGCGCTCCATATCATCCGCGACAGGATTTGCGCCGCAAGCGATCATGAAATGTGTGCAATCATGTGCGCCACCGGAAATCGGATTTCCCATCAGATCGAGTCCGGAGTTCATCGAATGAATCGCGCGAATGAGCCCGATCGCATCAATGTCATACACGCTGGTAGCATACGGGAAGTCGCCGATCTGCGCTGGGTCGCCTGTGATTGCAAGAATATTTTTCACGCCGAGCACTTCCGCACCGAGCAACTCCGACTGCAAGCCGACCATATTGCGATCGCGACATGCAAGATGCGCGATAGACTCAATGCCACATTGTGTTTGCAGCAAATGACTGATTGTGAACGGCGACATTCTGAGTCTTGCACGCGCACCATCGGTGATGTTCACTGCATCGAGTCCGGCATTCGCAAGATAGGTTGCACCTTCGAAGACGCTCGACATATCGAGCCCGCGCGGAACATCAAGTTCAACAGTCGCGAGAAATTTCTTGCCAAGATTCTGTTTGAACTTCGAAAAGAGTTCAGGATTTATTGCTTCATTCTTTGCTTCCGGTTTGAACTTGATAATCTGCTCTTGCACTTCACCAACTTTGACGCCAGCAAGAATAGCTTTGATCGCGCGAGTGTGTTCAGGTGTAGCACCGCCGGAAGCGCCGATGATCGTTACGCCTGCTTCGACCAGTCGCTTCGCGCACTCCGCGACATACTGCGGAGTCGCATTGTATATCGGCTTACCATCGACGAGCGTAGGAATTCCAATATCAGGTTGCGCAGAAATGGGAATACCGCGAATCGCAAATGCTTTGATGATCGCAATCATCCGATTCGGACCCACGGTACCGTTCGTACCAATCGCAGCTACACCATGTGCACGAAGACGTTCGGCGACGTTGTGTGCGAAGTCGGTTGCGAGAAGCGCACCATCTTCGGGGAAAGTCTTTTGCGCTATGATCGGCAAGTGCGGCGCGACGAGCTTCGCGGTCTCGATTGCGATCTCAAGCTCTTCGATATCAATGAAGCTCTTCAGCATCAATACATCAGGCCCACCGTCGGCAAGCGCGAGCAGTTGCTCATGAAATGCAGCACGAACATCGTCGCGTTGAAGCGCACCAACAGGTGCAAGAAACTTTCCGATCGGCCCAAGCGTCGCGGCAACATAGAGCCCGCCCTCACGCGCAACAGCACGCGCAAGCCAGACGCCTTTGCGATTGATCTCGTAGGTTTTGTGCTTCAGATTAAATCTTGCAAGCGTTAGCGGATTCGCATGTTCGGTGTTTGTCTGAAGTAACTCAGCGCCTGCATCAGCGAAATCGCGGTGTGCATGTTCGACGATGAGTGGCTGCGTCAGATTGTAATGTTCGATTGGCGAATCCGCATAGCCGCGACTCTTGAGGGCAACCTCCATCGAACCATCGGTGAGCAGCGGACCACGCTCATGATCGTGCAAACGAAGGGTAAACGGATGTTGTGCGAGATCTGAAGCAGGTGCCGAAAAAGCAGGTGTCAAAATAGAAATAACGTTGGTGTTCGGAATGTCGCGGTTGTTCGCGTGAATCGAAAATGCTTGGGAGATATTTTATTTCCCAAGCATCGCGACACTCATCGCCGGCTTGCGATGCGTGGTTAGGAAAGTTTTGAACGCTGCATCGTCGCGAGTGTACCCCGGAAACGTTTCAAGCGATTTATCATCCGGTGACATGATCACATAATAGGGAAGTGCGATCGTGCTGAAGCGCGTCTCTTCCATTGTGCGATTCGAATCATTCAGCGGCGTACCGTTGTCGGTGTAAAGTCTTGCAAGCACAAAATCCTGAAAGAGATCTTTCACGTCCGGTCGACTGAACATCGAAGCCTCCATAGCGCGACAATTTGTGCAAGTGTATCCGGTGAAGTCGATGAAGACATTCTTGCCGGTACGTTTTGCTTCGGCGAGTGCATCCGTGTAACTCCCAAACCATTTCGCTTCGGTTGCAGCAATGGTGCCGCCGGTGGAAGAGGTCGTTACTCCCGAAACAGCAGCAGTTGGTGGCAAGAACGCATCGAGTTGCCCAAGTGGCTTGCCATTGATACCGGTGTAGAGATACACGCCGATCGATAAAAAACCGACCGCCAGCAAAACTCTCAGCGCACCAAGATGCTCGATTGGTGTATCATGCGAAAGGCGAAAACGCCCGAGCAAATACATGGTCGTGAGTACTGCAATCGCAACCCAAGCAGCCAACACAAGATCGCGTGAGAAGAAATTCCAGTTCCAGATCAGATCTACATTGGAGAAAAATTTCAGCGCGGCTGCGATCTCCAAAAATCCCATGACGACCTTAACGCTGTTGAGCCAACCACCAGAGCGCGGCAATGCTTTCATCCAACTCGGAAAGAGCGCAAGTATAAAAAATGGCAGCGCAAAAACTCCGGCAAAGACGACCATTCCGATCAGCGGCACAAACCAAGATCCGCGACTGAATGCGACCATCAGTGTACCAACGAATGGCACCGTGCAGGTAAAACTTGTAAGCGAAAAAACGAAGCCCATCAGCACAACCGAGAATGTTCGGCTCTTACTATTTTGCGCCGTCGAGTTTAGTTTTGTCAAGACCGAACCGGGCACACCGATCTCAAACAAACCGAAAAGATTGAGCGCGAACGTTATGAAGATACCAGCGATCAAAAGATTAGCCCATGGATTCGCTGCGAATTTATTTATTCCCGATGGACCGGCGATAAGCGAAAGAATAAAACCAAGTGCAACAAACGTGACGATGATACCAAGCGCATAGAGCGTCGCATCTTTAACCGCTTCTTTGCGTGAGCCTGCGTTACGTTTCGTAAAAAACGATACCGTAATCGGCACCATCGGAAACACGCACGGAGTGAGCAGTGCAAGCAAACCGAAGCCTGCGGCAGCGAAGATGAACTCCCAAAGGGAATGCGATGCGATCGCGACGATATCCGCACTCGCAACCG
>JBDTCS010000195.1:0-8748 GCA_039923455.1 Kapaibacterium sp. (SeqCode)
GGAAAACATTTGTCTGAGCTGTTCCTCGTCCGTTTGATACGGAAGGCCGCCGACGTAGATCTTCATCATAAGAATTCTCTCAAAAAATACAGAATGGGAAATAGGTTACGCTCGCAATGAGGATGAATGAAACTGGATTCTTAGAGCAGAGGAGATTCGAGGGGGAATACCCGATGTTTGAAACATCGTATTTGATAAACCTTCGGACCAAAACGCAGAAGCCACAAAACAGACAAACTCAATACAAATGCACCTAATTAGTTCGTGATATATAACCTCTCGTCCAGTGATTAAGTGCCCGCTCCTTTTCAGCTTCTGCAGTCGCCGAAACTCACCCAAATCCCTGTTTCTGAACCAATTTCAAGCATTCCGACTATTGCTGAATCCGCAGATAGCTTCGATGAATCGCTTCCGACTCAGATATCTCACGATCAAAGAGCTCGTACATCGAAGTCTCACCCAACTCAGAGTATCGAACGTGCACTCTGGTTGTGAGATCCCTATCGCTTATAATATGGCCTTCGGGTGTTCTCAAAAAGGAGAGTAAGTCATTTTGTGTTGGTTCGTTCGGTGTCCGGCGAGCAACCGCAGTTACGATAGCTTCGAGTGCTGCGGCCCGAAGATGCTTGGAATAATTCTGCCCGAAGAGCGTCGCGTTCTGATAAATCTCTGCGCCGACGAGTTCGCCGTTCACCGCATACACGAAGCCAATCGTCTCGGAATCCGGACGCGCATCGAACTCCAAACTTTTGATAAAATCATTGACCCCGCCTTTGACAGCACTCTGTTCCAATGTCAACTCGAGACTTGACGGCGAGAGTGTGTCGATCACATTCGTCTTCGTAGCACGTGCGAGGCCATCTTGAACTCGCCGCACTTCATCCCAGATCGATTGCTGTTGTGCTTGCTGCTGGGCGGTTTCTTGGAATACACTTTGACCGAGGTACCATTGCAGTTGCGAAGCGAGCGCACCGGTTTGATCCTTGGGAGCTGTTAGGCCATCTGTGCTCTGTGCAGAACCTGAACTCACCGCGATCGATGTTCGAGCATATTTCCGTAGCGTTACAAGCGGTGCGATTGATTCGGAACTGCTGAATTGTTCGATCGGCTCGGTGCCACGTTTGAACGAACGATCATGCTCAACACAAAACGCAGCCACCGGAATCTGACTCTTGCCGGGAGGGATGATCAGATCATTGGCGATCATGCGATCTTGCTGTCCACCTTTTACGATGTCACCCGATTCTATAAAGATCGGAACCTCCGAAAGATTTTCGATGGAAAGATTTGTGGTGCCGGTTTCATGCAGGATGGCCTTCTTCTCACGGAGTGCTTGGTCTAGCGTGATATAATTCGCATGACTTTTATGAGGCCCATTCGCCACTTGGTCGATAAAATAGATAGCAAGATTTTTGTGGACGATCGGACCTCTGACCATGAACGCTGTGTCCACTTGCCCGAATGCTTCACCGCACAATAGGGCCAACATCACGATCAAAAGACCGCGGACGACGGAAAGCGATATTGATATGGTGTGATTTTTCATCTATCTCTTTAACCGCAGCACTCCAAAATTGTTTCAGTGATTTATATTTGAAAAGAACGAACTCACATCCGAACGGATTCATACTCCCATGCACAACAACTCACTATTAATGATCCCGGGGCCAACCTCGGTCGATCCCAAGGTTTTACACGCGATGTCTCAGGAGCCGCTTTCGCATACTTCGAAGGAGTTTATCGAAATTTTCGGAAGCGCACTTAGTGGGTTACGTCATGTATTTCTCTCCGAGAACGGACAGCCATTTGTTGTAGCCGCTTCCGGAACACTCGCAATGGAAATGGGCGCAGCAAATCTGCTGGAGCCGGGTGATCGTGTGCTGCTCATTAGCACAGGCTACTTTAGCGATCGTTACGCAACGATTTGTCGGCGGCTCGGAGCAGATGTCGATGTGCTAAAAGCGCCGATCGGAACAGTCCCGACGATAGAACGCGCAAGCGAGATGCTCGCGGAGCACGCCTACAAATTACTTGTTGTCACACACGTGGATACTTCGACTGGTGTTGCTACTGACGTAAAGGCATTCGGTGCATTGGCAAAAAAGTACGATATACTTTTTCTGGTCGATGGAGTCTGCGCAACCGCAGGAATGGAATTCCGTCAAGACGCATGGGGTGTCGATGTCTGCATCACCGGCTCTCAAAAAGCTTTTGCAGTGCCTCCGGGCTTGGCGATCATGATGGTAAGCGAAAGAGCGCTCGAAGTTCGCGCAAAGCGAATCGCACCTATGCAAGGATATTATTTGGACTGGCATGAGTGGCTCCCGATCATGCGAGCATACGAACAGCGTGGAGCTTCGTACTTTGCAACCCCAGCTGTTACGCTCGTCGCAGGCCTTGAGGTGGCTGTGCACATGATACGTACGGAAGGATTGGAAGTGCGATGGAATCGTCACAGAACGCTTAGCCTCGAATTCAAATCGCGCATAGAGTCACTTGGTTTTACGCAACTCGCATCGGAAGCAATTGCGAGGGCAGATACGATGACAGCACTCTATCTCTCATCCGAAATGCTCGAAAGATTTACAACGATGGAGCTTATCGGAGCAATAAAGAATGAGGGTGTCATCGTAGCAGGTGGAATACTATCAGATATCCGCGACAAATATTTTCGGGTAGGGCACATGGGAAATGTAACAGCCAAAGAAATTTCGCGAACAATATCGGCAATCACGAATGCACTTTCGACACTCAGCATGCGCAAATGAAAATGCAAAAGTGAGAAATTAATTAATAGATGTATAGTGTTGACTTAGTGTGTTGATCGTGATGCATGTTAGTTAATGCAGGATAGTTGTTGCGTGATCGATTGATTTTTTTTCTTCACGCGAAATTCTAAGTGCTTAAAATTTCCCACCATGGCTCGACAGACGACGGTTGCTCTGCTGTACAATGACATTCCATCGGCTCCATCGTCCGATGTACGTCCGTCAGCGCCAGTTGATCTATCCCCCGAGGCGCTTGGCTTCACACCCTACTTTGATCTCGAAGAGACGCACGCCGAGCAAGAATACTATAACATCGAGAAGGCGCTCGAAGAAGCCGGCTATCGCGTTGCGAGCTTTAATGTGAAGGATCGCTTCGAGCGGCTCTTCAAGTTCATGGCTCGACGCAAGATCGATGTCGTATTTAATCTGGTAGAATTTTTTCATGGCAGACCGGAGCAGGAGATGCATGTCGCATCGTTCTTTGAATTGCTCGAGATGCCCTACACCGGCGCACCACCACTTGCACTCGCACTCTGTCAGAATAAGCCGCTCGCGAAAGAGATTCTTCGTTCGCGTGAGTTGCCTACACCACGCTCCATGACAATTCGCTCGATGGATGGTTTCAAAGCGCGTCACGGACTGCATTATCCTGTTATCGTAAAGCCTGCATGTGAAGATGGCTCCGGTGGAATCGAGAACGATAGCATCGTTAGCTCGCTCGAAGATCTCCGAGCACGCGTGGAATTTGTGCTCACCGATTTTAAGATGGACGCACTCGTCGAAGAGTACATCGAGGGACGAGAGTTGAATGTTGCGGTGCTTGGTAACGGTGCAGCCCGTCGCGCACTTCCGATTTCCGAGATCGAATTTGGAGGAATGCCTGATCATCTCTATAAGATCGTCAGCTACCAAGCGAAGTGGGAGCCGTTGCATGAAGCATATCACAAAACGATTCCATCGTGTCCGGCAAATCTGCCGAAGGAAGTGACGCAGCGTGCGCAAGAGATAGCACTCGCTGCGACAGAAGCACTCGGCACACGCGACTATGCTCGCGTCGATATGCGCCTCAATAAAGATAACGAACTCTTCATTCTTGAAGTGAATCCGAATCCAAATCTTTCCGAGGGCACCGGAATCGCTCGCAGCGCCGAAGCTGCAAAGCTATCGTTCAGTCAGCTATTGCACGAGATCGTCGAATCGGCAATGTCTCGAAGCGTCGTGGCTCCAGAGTGACTGTACCTCTGGAGTGAGTAGATAACTCTCGAAGAATGTTTTCCTCCTTCCGTTATGCGTTGCAGTTCTCAAGTTCTCTCTGCAATACTTCTACTGCTTATCGCATCGAGCGTGTCACTTACCTCCGTATCCATTGCTCAGCAACAGTTTGTCTCGATAACACCGAGTACTTCGACGATCAACGCATTCGATCGACTTGACGTATCGATCAATCTCTCTGATGCCTACAATAATCCATTCGATACACGTCAAATAGCAGTCGATGCGCTGATTACCGATGAGAATTCGCAGCAAGTGATCTATCCGTGTTTTTATTTTGCGGCGTATCGTTCGAATAAAATTGGAAGTGCGCAGACATTTGATTCCGTTGGGCCCGCCGGATGGAGATTGCGATATTCATTCGATCGTGCTGGTACATTCACGATTAAATTTCGTGCGACCGACCAGTTGGGAAGCATCGTATCAGATCCCATCGCGATCAATGTCCTGCCAGCGCGGATCGGTGAACACGGATTTCTGCAGGCGCGACCCGATATCGATAGCTCCTATCTCATTTTCTCAAACGACAGTTCGCGTTTTATTCCGATCGGCTTCAACTATCAGCATGTCGCAGATTCCGGGCTTGCGGATGTGCATCGATTGTTCAAACGCTTTTCCGATTCAGCAGCCGGAATAAATATGGTTCGGTTTTGGATGAATCCGTATTCGAAGGGCTATCAACATATTTTAGAATGGACCACGAACGCTCGCTACTGTCACGGCGTCGGGAATTACTCGCTCGAAACAGCTTGGTTTCTCGATTCCATCGTGGACTTCATGGAGCATTCAAACATTAGCTTTCGAATCGTGCCATTTAATGCAAGCATGTTCGCTGTCACTGCGTCTGATGGATCAGGAGTTTGGCATCAGAATCCGTACTATGTAGGTGCGGGCGGGTGGCTGAAGGATCCGCTCGAATTTTTCACAGATTCGCTCGCGAGATTTTATGCAAAACTCCAGATGCGCTATCTGGTTGCGCGATGGGGTTGGGCGCGAATGATTCAATGGGAGCTATTCAACGAAGTGCACAACACGGATGGATACCATAACGGACTATCCAACGCGTGGCATCACGATGTCGGTGCGTATCTCCGTTCGATTGATATGCATCATCACGTGATCACTACGAGTGGAAATTATTTCGACTCCGCACTTCGAAATATTCCCGAGATCGAGACGGCAGAGCCGCACGTCTATTCTCCGGGTATTTCAAATTTTCTCGCATCCTATCTCTCTCCGATACGGCATGAACCGAAGAAGCCGATCTTTATTGGAGAGTTCGGTGCAAGTCCAACGTTTGGCCCGGCAACTCTCGACCGCGACGAGCATCAATTGCAGGTGATGCTCTGGCTCGGATTTTTCTTTAAGTCGAGTGCGATGCCGTGGTATTGGTACGATCACTTTAGCGATTCGATCGATGGAGTCAGGCCGTTTCGTGCGCTCACAAAATATCTTGCCGGTACAACAGTCGATGGTAACACGCAACAGATCTACATTCCCGATTCGCTCTTCACACTATTCTCGGCCGAGACGAATCCGATTCACACCGAGGACTCCGTGAACACAATAATGTTGATCGATTCAACATTTGCGCGACCGGTCTATGGCTTCTCATGGCACTCTGGCTTCCTGCCTGGCGCCTATCCCGCATTGCCCGCACCCGCAAAGCACTACCGGATTCCGTCCAAGCGCGCAGGCACATTCGAAGTTCGGTGGTACTCGCCGCAATCGGGCGACGAGCGTTTCCCGCGTGACACCATCCAATCCGATCCATTCGGCGATCTCTACCTAAGCGTACCGAGTTTCATTCCGACTATCGCCTTCAAGATCTACCCCCTCGACATTCACGCAACCGCTCCGTTCCAGAATGTGATCGAAGCCGTTTATCCGAATCCGGCCGGAATGGAGACTCGAGTGCTTCTTCAGAGCGCTGTTCCGCAAGATGCCACGCTCAGAATGTATGATGAAGTCGGTAGGGAAGTGATGAGCCGAATGCTTCACGCACCGATAGGTCGCTCAGCAGTTCAAGTTGATCTATCGGGCATTGTACGAGGTATGTATTACATCCGCATCGACCTGGGAGCGAAGCACTCGCTCATACCAATTGCACTCACAGACCGCGTTTATTGACGCAAAGCCGGAGCACAATTTTTCGCAATAATTCGAGCCTTTTTTCGCACCTCTTAGCCACATACTTTGCCGAATATTTCTCCCCGTATTTTCAAACATAGTTCGTTCGTAACCGAGTCACTATCTTCTGATTCCATAAGCACTTAGAAAGACCTTTCCGGAGCGGGTGGATAACTCAAAGTAACTTGTGAAAAGCTTTCGACACTTTGCGAGGACAATTTCCCAAATGTCTTTGTAATATTGTACTCTTCATTATCGATTCTGAAGAACGCGAGTTATTTGGGTGCCCATACACTCACGTGATTCGAGAAAAAATAGTTAGTTCGTCCGAGTGTTCGCCCACTGGGGGAGCAACGATTGTCCCGTTAGGAGAGATCATAAAATCGTATGTGCTAAAATAAATAATTACCCATTCGCAATTTAAAGTAAGCGAAAGTTTTGTCCCGAATTTGAATCGACAATGTTCTACCGTTTCACTGGATGGTTGGCTGCTCTATGGCGGCCTAAGCAGATTGCGAGTTGGCCTGCGAACGAAAGGGAGACTTTTCACCTTTGTTCGCTCCCAACTCGAGGCATCTGCTTCCACGGCGGAGTTTTGATCTCTACTAAGGTAGACTCTACAGGGTAGAAGCGTAGTAAAAAACGAAATATTTACAGACTTTTTTTGATCGGCCGTGCAAACGGCACGGAAGCTCTGCCCCATTACTTTAGAATGGCCCAGATGTTCCCTGCAGTTTGACGGAGATCAGTGGGTTTAGCACCCGTTGCGGTTGGACAAGTAATTGTCGTTTGCCTCCGCTACTAAATGGAATCGACAATTGTTATATTATATAGAAGTTATTTAGGATCTAGTAGTTATGCAAATCTCACGTCGCTTTACGAAAAAGGGTGGTAATCCCTTCGAGCAGTTCGAATACACCAAGCGCGCCAGCGTCCTCCGCAATCCGGACGGTAAACCGATCTTCGATATGCAGGATATCGAAGTGCCAAAGCAGTGGTCGCAGGTAGCAACCGATATCCTCGCGCAGAAATATTTCCGTAAAGCCGGTGTGCCACAGACCGATTCGTTCGGTACGGTCCTTCGCGACCGCGACGGCAATCCGATCTTGGGTGCAGAGCGTTCGATCAAGCAGGTCGCAAACCGCCTCGCAGGTTGCTGGAGAGCTTGGGGTGAAGAGCACGGATATTTTGATAAGACCGAAGACGCGCAAGCTTTCTACGATGAGCTCGTCTATATGCTCCTCAAGCAGATGGCAGCGCCGAACTCCCCGCAGTGGTTCAACACCGGCCTCGCGTGGGCTTATGGAATCACCGGTCCTGCACAAGGACATTATTACGTCGATCCGAAGACGGGCGTAATGGAGCGCTCGACCGATGCTTACACGCATCCTCAGCCGCACGCTTGCTTTATTCAATCCGTCAGCGATGATCTCGTGAACGAAGGCGGAATCTTCGATCTCGTCACTCGCGAAGCCCGTATCTTTAAGTATGGCTCCGGCACAGGTTCAAACTTCAGCCGTTTGCGCGGCATCGGTGAGAAGCTTTCCGGTGGTGGATATTCTTCTGGCCTCATGAGCTTTTTGCAGATCAACGATCGCGCTGCTGCGGCAGTGAAGTCGGGTGGTACGACGCGTCGTGCGGCAAAGATGGTCGTGCTCGATATCGATCATCCGGATGTGGAGCACTTCATCGAATGGAAAGCCGTCGAAGAGCAGAAAGTCGCGGCACTCGTTGCCGGTTCAAAAATTTGTGATCTATTCCTCAACACGATCATGAAGCTCGCCACCGAAGGCGGCAGCGATCGTAAGGAAAACCCCGATCTCGATATCGCGATCAAGAAAGCACTCGCACGTGGAGTGCCGATGAATTATATTCATCGCGCAATGCAGATGGTAAAGATGGGCTATGACACCATCGACTTCCGCACCTACGACACACACTACGAAGGCGAAGCATATCAAACCGTCTCAGGACAGAATTCCAATAATTCTGTTCGCGTCACGAATGACTTCATGCAAGCCGTGCTGACAGATTCTGATTGGGAATTGAAATTCCGCACCAGCGGCAAAACAGCCAAGAAGCTCAAAGCAAAATCACTCTGGGATAAGATCGTGATGTCCGCGTGGGCATCTGCTGATCCGGGTTTGCAGTTTGATACGACGATCAACGAATGGCACACATGCCCGAACGATGGTCGCATCAACGCATCCAATCCGTGCTCCGAATATATGTTCTTGGATGACACCGCGTGCAATTTGGCTTCGATGAATCTCGCGCACTTCTTTGACGAGACGACGACGCAATTTCACATCGAAGATTTCAAACATGCAACGCGCTTGTGGACTGTCGTGCTCGAGATCTCCGTGCTCATGGCGCAATTCCCATCGAAGGAGATCGCGCAGAAATCGTATGACTATCGCACACTCGGACTCGGTTACGCAAATCTTGGTACCGTGCTGATGATGTCAGGCATTGCGTATGATTCTCCGGAAGCACTCGCGATTGCCGGCGCACTAACTGCGATCATGTGCGGTGAGAGCTATGCAGCTTCAGCGGAAATCGCTCGCGATCTTGGTGC